>CAYTWC010000015.1:0-15672 GCA_964441975.1 uncultured Acidimicrobiaceae bacterium
GATCGCAGCGCCGCGGACATCGTCAACACCGAGGATGGACCGGCACTCGAGGACATCTTCCGACGCTACGGCGAGGAACGGTTCGCCCGCCGGATCGCAGAAGCCATCGTCGCTCAGCGTCCGTTCACCACGACTGCCGAGCTCGCATCGTGCGTGTCTTCCGCGGTCCCTGCAGCTGCCCGACGGTCGAGGCATCCGGCGAGGAAGGTGTTCCAGGCACTCCGAATCGCCGTCAACGACGAGCTCGCAGGGCTCGTGGATGCAATGGATAGCGGTCTCGACCGTCTCAGCCCGGGTGGGAGGGCCGTCGTGATGGCCTACCACTCACTCGAGGATCGCATCGTGAAGCGAGCGTTCAACTCCCGTTCGCAAGGCTGTGTCTGCCCGCCCGACCTCCCGCAATGCGCGTGCGGTGTCGATCCGGAATTCATCGTTCTCACGCCCCGCGCGATCAAACCCTCCGAGGAAGAGATCGCATCGAATCCCCGTGCCCGCAGCGCGGTGCTCCGTGTTCTTGAAAGGAAAGCGACGTGACGACCCAAGCAATACCGTTGAGGGCGAGGAGGGCAGCCCGTCGGGCAGCGACGGCTGGTCATTCAGGGCCGCGGATTCTTCCGCTTGCCTTCTTCGTGATCGTTGTCATCGCGGTCTTCTTCCTGATGATCTACCTGCGGATCGCCCTCGACCGCTCGGCATTCGAACTCGAAGCCGTCGAACGACAGATCGAACAAAGCGAGTCCCTGCAGCTCGACCTGCGGCTCGACCTCGCACGGCTCCAGGATCCGCTCCGCATCGAGACGGAGGCAACCCGGATGGGGTTGACCTATCCCGACGAGCGTCTTCCGATCGTGGTCAATGGATTGACCCGCGTGACCGCTCCACCGGTGACGGAACGCCCGGTGAGCGCGCTTGAGAGCTTGCAACCCTGAACGAATCGACGACAGGACACACGACATGTCAATGACCATGCCGATCGCTGGCGGCGGGTGCACGTTCGACTCCCTGGACGGGACACGGAGGGTCGCGTGAGTGCGAAGAAACAGATATGGAAGCAGGGCGATTTGCGGCTCTTGTTCGTGGGCGCCGCGTTCCTCGTCGTGTGGGGTCTGATCGGCTTCCGACTGTTCAATCTGCAGGGCGCCCAGGCGGTCGAGCTTGCGACGGTCGGTTTCGAGCAGCGAATCGTCGAGCAGTCGATCGAACCGGCTCGCGGGACGATCTACGACCGCGACGGCGTCGAGCTTGCGCTCAGCATCGATGGATGGAACATCGTCGTCGACCCCACGATGCTCGCGGATCCCGCAGAGACCGCGAAGGTACTCGCACCGTTCGCTGACGAGCCATACGAAGCACTCGTCGTCACACTGGGTGAGGGTCAAGCCAAAGGCTCGCGCTACGCGGAAATCGCGATGCGCGTCGACAACGCGCACAAACAGCAGGTCGAGGATGCGGTCGCCGAGTACAACCAGGGCGTCGATCGCAAGGACCGTCTGACCGGAATCTTCTACCGGAGCCAACCGTTGCGTCGATACCCCGCGGGGTCGGTTGCATCGCAGGTGATCGGGCTGACGGCGTATGACGACGGAGCAGGCATCGAAGGCCTCGAGTTGACATTCAACTCCGAGCTCGAGGGAGAAGCCGGTCGGCGGATCGTCGAGAAGGATCCTTCCGGTCGTGTCATCCCGCAGGGTCAATTCCTCATCGAGCCTGCGGTGCCCGGTTCCGATGTCATCACCACCATCGACCGGGAGATCCAGTTCGCCGCGGAACAGGGCTTGACGCGCGCTCTCCAGAAGACGGACGCGGTGGGTGGGGCGATCGTGGTCCTCGATCCCGACACGGGAGCGATCCTCGGTATGGCATCGAGTCCTGGGCTCGATCTGAACGATCGCTCGCAGGTCACACCTGAGGTCCTACGGAACCGCGCCGTGGCGGACGTGTACGAACCCGGGTCGACGCTGAAGCTCCTCACGGTCGCTGCCGCCCTTGAGGAAGGGGTCGTCGACCCGGACACGCTCATCGATACGCCTCCCGAGATCGAAATCGGCGACTTCACATACACGGACTCGGGGAGCAACCCCGCCCAGATGACCGTGTCGGATGTGGTTGCGAAGTCGTCCAACGTCGGCACGATCCACATCGAGCAGCTTCTCGGCGAGGACCGGCACTACGACTACCTCACCCAATTCGGTCTCGGGCAACGAACCGGTCTCGATGTTGCCGGTGAACAGCACGGACTCCTCACGCCCCCTGCACAATGGAACGAGACGTCCGGTACCTCGATCGCCATCGGATACGCCGTACACACCACAGCGCTCCAGATGGCAGCTGTGTACGCAACGGTGGCCAACGATGGTGTCTGGATCGAGCCCTATCTCGTGAGTGAGATCGTCCAGGCGGACGGGTCACGCATCAAGACGAACCCTCGTGTCCGACCCATTCTTTCTCCCGAGACAGCGGCGTCCCTGCGCGACATGCTCGGTCGGGTGATCGAGATCGGTACGGGATCGCGTGCTGCGCTCACGGACTACACCTCCGGAGGCAAGACCGGGACCACCAGAAAGTTCGACGTCGAGAAGGGCGAGTATTCGAGTGACACGTGGGCGTCGTTCATCGGGATGGCACCACTCAGCGACCCGAAGGTCGTCGTCGCCATCGTGCTCGACACACCGAAGGGCGAGCTCGAGGACGGGACGAGTCAGACCGGTGGTGGTGGGTCGGCAGCGCCCGTGTTCGCGGACGTCGCACAGAATGCACTGCATCAGCTTGGTGTAGCTCCGGATCGCGACTGACATGGTCCTCATGGATACCTCGCTCGCGGCGCTCGCATCGGGCGTCCCGGACGTCGTTTCGGTCGACAACGCGACGGTCACCGTGTCCGATGTCACGCATGATTCACGCCAGGCCGGTCCCGGAGTCATTTTCGTGGCGATCGAGGGAGCGACGGCTGACGGTCACGCGTTCGTGGAATCGGTGGTGTCAGCGGGGAGTCCCGCCGTCCTCGTCGGACACAGGCTGGATGTCGACATCCCGCAGATCGTCGTCAGAGACACCAGGGCTGCGATGGCACATCTGGCACGGACCGTTCACGGCTCGCCCGACGCAGCGATGCGCATGGTCGGGATCACCGGCACGAACGGGAAGACGACCGTTGCAGCCATGTGTGAATCGATACTGACGACGGCTGGCGAGTCGGTCGGCGTGATCGGCACGCTCGGTACCCGGATCAAGGGCACACCGGCACCGCTCGAGCGCACCACCCCGGAGAGTTCCGACCTGTTCCGGCTCCTCGCCACCATGCGCGATGCCGATGTCGCCACGGTCGTCATGGAGGTGTCGTCGCACGCGCTAGCGCTCCACCGCGCCGACGCGATCGTCTTCGACGTCGTCGGGTTCACGAATTTGTCCCAGGACCACCTCGATTTCCATGGTGACATGGAGGCGTACTACCGCGAGAAGCGAAAGCTCTTCCAGACCGATCGAGCACGAGCTTCGGTCGTGAACGTCTCGGACGAAGCGGGTGTTCGCATCCGGTCAGAATCCGATGTCCGCACGACCACCATCGGGCTGGACACCGAAGCTGATTACGTCGCCCGGATCATCGGTCAGACGGAGGGGTCTACCCGTTTTGAGGTCGTCAGCCCCGACGGCGTGACGACCTGCGAGCTGCCGCTCGCGGGATGGTTCAACGTCGTCAACGCCACAGTCGCTTTCGGCATCTGCCGTCAGCTCGGAATCGACGTAGATACGATCGCCTCTGGCCTTGGAGCGCTCCCGATCGTGCGTGGGCGCATGCAGCTTGTCGATGACGCGTCGGATATCGCGGTCGTGGTCGACTACGCGCACACTCCTGCAGCGGTCGAGACCGTCGTGGCGGCCGCCAGCGACATGACGGACGGGCGCATCATCGCGGTGCTCGGCGCCGGAGGTGACCGTGACATGGACAAGCGACCGATGATGGGGGCTGCGGCGGCTTCACACGCAGACATCACCGTCGTCACCACAGACAATCCGCGATCAGAGCCGCCTGAAACCATCGCTGCTGCGGTGGAACGAGGGGCAATCGATGTCGGTCGTTCCGAGGTCGTTGTCGTGCTCGACCGCAAGCAGGCGATCGCATACGCCGTCGACAGAGCGCGGCCCGGTGATCTCGTTCTCGTGCTCGGGAAGGGTCACGAGCCCGGCCAGGAGGTGGCGGGGGAGAAACGTCCCTTCGATGACATCGCTGTGGCCCGTGAGGTACTCAGAGACCGAAAGGACCCATCGTGAGCACGCCGCTCGGCTGGGACCTTCTCGGCGTCGCCGAGGCTGTGACCGGAACATTCGTCGGCGACAACGTTCGCATCGATCGCGTTGCGACGGACAGCCGCGACGTCGGCGAGAATGCCGTGTTCGTGGCGCTGAAGGGTGAAACGTTCGACGGGCACGAGTTTGCCGAGTCAGCCATCGCCGCGGGTGCCGTTGCCGTGATCGTCGAGGAAGGACGGACGAAGGTTGCTCCGCGCATCGAGGTCGCGGACACGTCACAAGCCCTCCTCGATCTTGCTGCGAAACGTCGATCGGAGTTGCGGATGCCGGTCGTCGCAATCACGGGATCGACGGGAAAGACCACCACAAAGGACCTCGTGCACGCGGGCCTTGCCGGTTCGTGGTCGTCGCCGCGCTCGTTCAACAACGAGATCGGTGTCCCGCTCACGGTGCTGTCGACACCGCACGACGCCTCCGCGTTGGTCGCAGAAGTCGGCTCGCGCGGTCGGGGGCACATCCGCTGGCTCACCGAGGCGGTCCTCCCGGATGTCGCTGTGATCACCAACCTTGGTGTCGTGCACCTGGAGACCTTCGGATCTCGCAAGGGGCTTGCCGATGCCAAATATGAGCTGGTCGAGATGTTGGGTGCCGACGGTGTGGCGGTCCTCCCGTTCGATGAACCTGCCCTCCAGCGTGACCGAACCGGTCGCACCGTGACCTTCGGGCGTGACGATCGAGCTGATGTCGCTGTGACGAATATCGTCACCAACGATGCAGGCCGATCGACATTCGATGTCTCGATCGGTACGACGACCCACACGGTCACATCGCCTTTGCCCGGTGCGCATCAGCCCGACAACGTTGCTGCGGCGATCGGTGTGGCACTTGCACTCGGTGTCGATCTGGAGTCGTTCATCGAAGGCGTGCAGTCTGCGACAGGATCGGCGTGGCGCATGGAGATCCACTCGGGTCGCTTCACGGTCGTCAACGACGCCTACAACGCGAACCCGCAGTCTGTGGCGTCAGCGCTGCAGACCGTCGCGGAGATGGATGGGCGCTCGATCGCGATTCTCGGGCCGATGGCGGAACTCGGTCCCGTGTGCGAGGTCGAGCATCGGAGGATGGGCGCGCTTGCTCGAGACCTCGGCTTCGAGTCGGTGATCGTGGTAGGTGAAGATCACGGATACGCTCTCGGTGCTCCCGACCTGGTGGTCAATGCCGTCGGTTTTGAGGACGCCACGGATACGCTCAGCTCCATCGTGCAATCGGGAGATGTCGTGTTGGTGAAAGCGTCGCGTTCAGCGGGTCTTGAGCGGCTGGCCATCAACCTCACCAAGGACGCAATGACGTGATCGCGCTTCTCATCTCCTCGACCATTGCATTCATCCTGGTCATCTTCCTGACCCCGGTGGCGATCAAAGCGCTACGACGCAACAACATCGGACAGTTCATCCAGACCGAACTGGAGGGTCACCTCCACAAACAGGGTGTTCCGACGATGGGCGGGATCGTCATCGTGTTTGGCATCGTGTTCGGCTACATCATGTCGCACATGAAGCTGTTCAGCTTCGCCGATGGGTTCGGATTCGAGATGCAGTCCTTCACCGCCAAGGCAGTCCTAGCAATGTTTGCGATCGTCGGAATGGCGCTGGTCGGGTTCCTCGATGACTTCGTCAAGTACGCGAGGAAGCGGAACGAGGGGCTGTCCAAGCGCTGGAAGTTCCTCGGCCAACTGGTGATCGCGGCCGTGTTCGCATGGGGAGCGACCAACGCAGGGGTCAGCACCGAACTCTCTTTCATCCGTCCCCTCGGAATCGACCTCGGTCCCGTCCTGTTCTTCGCTCTCGTCTTGTTCATGCTCACCGCAACGGCGAACGGCGTGAACCTCACCGACGGCCTGGACGGTCTCGTCGCGGGGTCGAGTGCTCTTGTCTTCGGCGCATACGTCCTGATCTCCTACTGGCAATCCAGAAACCCTGACTTCTACGGGATCGAGGGTGCCCAGGACATCGCTGTGCTGGCAGCGGCAGCACTCGGAGGTGTGCTTGCGTTCCTGTGGTGGAACGCGGCACCAGCGCAGATCATCATGGGAGACACCGGGTCGCACGCCATCGGCGGTGGGATCGCCGCGCTGGCATTGCTCACGAACACCCAATTCCTCCTGATCATCCTCGGCGGTCTGTACGTCATGGAAACACTGTCGGTCATCGCACAGGTGGTGTCGTTCCGGGGGTTCGGCAAGCGCGTCTTCCGGATGACCCCCATCCATCATCACTTCGAACTCAAGGGTTGGCCGGAGACGACGGTCATCATCCGATTCTGGATTCTGTCCGCGATCATGGTCGCGATCGGCGTCGGGATGTTCTACGCCGACTGGGTTTCGGGACCGGGTTCGATCGTCCAATGACCATCCTCGTCCTGGGAGCGGGTGTCAGTGGTGTTGCTGCCCTCAGGAACGCTCGTGGTCTGGGCCACGCAGTTCGTTGTTTCGACGGCAGACCGGACGCACTCCTCCCGTCGGATCTGGCGGACGTCGTCTTGTCGGTCGGTGATTGGCGAGACGCCTATCTCGATGGTGTCGAGATGGTCGTTGCGAGCCCAGGATTCCCACCGTCGGCACCGAGCATCGTCGCGATCCGTGCGGCCGGAGTTCCGATCATCGCAGAAGCGCAGTTCGGGCTCGAACAGAGCGATGCGGCTCTTGTCGCCGTCACCGGCACGAACGGCAAGTCGACCGTCACCCAGGTCACGGCCGACATGTTGCGAGCATCAGGGATCGCGGCCGTCGCGGCGGGCAACATCGGGCAACCACTGAGTGAGGTCGTCGGACGCAGTGACCACGTCGATGTCATCGTTGCCGAGCTGTCGTCGTTCCAACTCGACCTCATGCATGTCCATCCGGTCGCAGCCTCGATCCTCAACATCGCCCCCGACCATCTCGACTGGCACGGGTCCCATGAGGCCTACGTCGCGGCAAAGGCGTCCATCGTCGATGAGATGACCGGCGACGACGTCTTCGTGAGCAATGTCGACGATGGAGCTGTGGTCGACATCGCTGCGCGGGTCAGGTGCCGTGTCGTGCCGACGTCCGGCTTCGGTGTCCCCGAGGGTGGCAACGGTGTCGACGGCGACATGCTCGTCATCGACGATCGACGCTATCGGGCACCGATCGACGACCCCTCATACCGATTCGACCTCGTGGTGGCCGGATCACTTGCCGGAGCAGCCGGCGCGTCATCGGAGGGCATCGGAACAGTCATCGACGGCTTCCGACCCGGGGAGCACCGGCGCGAGCTCGTCGCCACGATCGACGGGGTGAGGTTCATCAACGACTCGAAGGCGACGAATCCCCATGCAACGGTGGCGGCCGCGAGGGCCTACGACCGCGTGCGGCTCCTTGCCGGCGTGCGTTCGGCAGCGTGTCCGTGTTCGCCTCGATGGAGGACGCCGTGCGAGCGGCAGCCTTGCAGGCCGAGGATGGCGATGTCGTGCTCCTTTCTCCCGGATGCACCAGTTTTGACGAGTTCACCTCCTACGCTGACCGTGGTGAACGATTCACCGAGCTGGTCCGCTCGATCGGAGGAGGTGACCGACGATGACCGATGTGGCCGAGAGGAAGCTGCGGGTCGTCCGCCCTCGCACACGGGCGGCGGAGCAATCCGGTGGTGGTCGACGATCGGTATTCCTGCTTGTCATCGTTGCGATGCTGCTGACCATCGGTCTGGGGGCGATGCTGAGTGCTTCTTCTGTGGTGTCGCTCAAAGCCGATGCGGGTCAATTCGAGCTGTTCACCAAACAGGTCATGTGGGTCGGACTCGGGCTCGCAGCTCTCGTCGTCACCTCACTTGTCCCGTATCGCATATGGCAGCGGTACGCGTTCCCGCTGTTCCTCGGGACCCTCGCCGGACTCGTCGTGACGGTCATCATCGGTGACACCCGAGGCGGTGCTGCACGTTGGATCGAACTCGGGCCCATCACGCTCCAGGTGGCAGAGTTCGCCAAGTTCACGACCCTCTCGCTGCTGGCCGCCGTCTTGACCAAAAAGGACACCCTGCTCAACGACATCCGTCATGTGTTCTTCCCGGTCGCGGCGATCCTCGGGTCGGTGTCGTTCCTTCTCTTGGCACAGCCCGACTTCGGGAACGTGTTGCTCATCGTGTGTCCGGCGTTTGTGATGCTGTTCGCGTCGAAGGTCCCTTTGCGGTTCGTGTTCGGACTCGGAACACTTGGTGCGCTCGCCATGGCTGCCATGGCGATGTCCGCCGAATATCGCAAGGACCGGCTCCTCGGTTTCCTCGACCCGTTTGCCGACGCACGCAACACCGGTCTCCAAGCCGTCCAGTCGATGGTCGCCCTCGGTACAGGTGGGCTCTTCGGTGTGGGGCTCGGTCAGTCGCGGGCCAGATGGTCGTGGTTGCCGAATGCCCACACGGACTTCATCTTCGCGATCATCGGTGAGGAGACGGGGTTTGCCGGTGCGACAATCGTCATCACCCTGTTTGCCCTGCTCGCCGTCGTCGGCGTCTCCATCGCGTATCGCGCCCCCGACATGTACGGCCGATTGCTTGCGATCGGCATCGTCGCGTGGCTCACGCTCCAGGCGATCGTCAACATCGGTGGCGTGGTCGCCGTGCTTCCGATCACCGGCGTTCCCCTCCCGTTCATATCGAGCGGTGGCAATGCAATGCTCGTCAACCTCGCAGCGATCGGGGTGCTCATCAACATCTCGCGGTCGAGCCGTTCCCGACGAGTCGAGTCTGGATCCGTCTGATGCGCGTGGGTATCGCCGCTGCCGGTTCCGGTGGCCATGTCTTTCCCGCTCTTGCCGTGGCGGACATGCTCGTCGCGAAAGGTGTTGCGAAGGAGGACATCGTCTTCTTCGGTGGCGACCGCATGGAAGCCGACACCGTCCCGAATGCCGGCTATCGGTTCGTGGCGGTCAACATCCACGGCATCCGTCGATCGCTTTCGGTGGACAACCTCAAGCTTCCCTCCAAGGTCCGAACGGCCTCCAAGGCCATTGGCGCCGAAATCGCCGAATCGAATCTCCAAGCGATGATCGTGTTCGGCGGATACGTCGCGGGGCCTGCGGCGCTCGCTGCTCGCAAAGCGCACATCCCGCTTGTGGTCCATGAGGCCAATGCCGTGCCAGGCATGGCGAACCGATTGATCGCCGGACGTGCCGATGTCGTTCTGGTTGCGTTCGATGCGGCAAAGAACAAACTGCGTGCAGCGGCGGTCGTCGGGAATCCTCTCAGGGAGGCGTTCGAATCGTTCGATCGTTCCGAGCGACGGGGACCTGCGCGTGAGCGTCTCGGACTCACCGGTCAACGGGATGTCCTCGGGGTCATCGGAGGCAGCCTCGGTGCGTCCGCCCTCAACGAGTTCGCGTCGGCGATAGCGCTCCGCCACGATCGGGATTTCGACATCCTGCACCTCTGCGGGACGGCACACGTCGATGCGTTCACCGCACGGGCCGAGGACGTTGAAGGGTGGGTCGTCAGACCCTTCGAGGATGACATGGTCGACGTCTACGCGGCATGCGACCTTGTGCTCTCACGTGCCGGAGCGATGACGATCTCCGAGCTCGAGGAGACCGCAACCCCGGCCATCGTGGTGCCATTGCCCGCAGGTCAGGGGTACCAGGCGCTGAACGCAGCCGAACTCGCCGCGGCTGGCGGCGCCGTGGTCCTCCGCCAAGAGGATGACGAGGCGATCATCCGCACCGTATTCGACATCATGCACGACCCTGACCGCAGGGCGATCATGGCGACCAAAGCGGGGGAGACCGGCCATCGCCATGCCGCCGCCGAGGTCGCCGACCGGACACTGGAGCTCATCGATGACTGACGTTGCCACGATTCCCGACCGCATCCACATCGTCGGCGCGGGTGGAGCCGGGATGTCCGGACTGGCGAAGCTGCTGAGTCAGAACGGGCACGAGGTGACCGGCTCGGACCTGAAGCCCGGTCGCATGCTGAGTGGGCTTGCCGAAGTCGGTGTGACCACATGGATCGGCCATCAGCCGTCGCGTATGGTCGGTGTCGATCTCGTCGTTGCGTCGTCGGCAGTACCGGATTCCGATCCCGAGATAGTTGCTGCCCGCGAGGCAGGTGCACGGGTCTGGCACCGGCCCGAACTCCTCAAGGCTTTCACGGCGGGTATCCCGACGACCGGTCTCGCCGGAACCCACGGGAAGACGACCTCGACGGCGCTCATGGTGACCGCGATGCGGGGAACGGGCCTCGATCCGTCGCTCCTGGTCGGTGGAACGATGATCGGTCTGAACACCGGGTCCCACGTCGGGACCGATGAGCGGCTGATCCTCGAAGCTGACGAGGCGTTCGGCACGTTCCGTCACCTCAACCTCGATTCGATTCTCGTGACGAACATCGACGCGGATCACCTTGATCACTACGGAACCCTCGCATCGCTCGAAGATGCCTTCGCGCAGGTGGTCGGCCGGGTAGAAGGTCCGCGGGTTGCCTGCATCGACGACCCCGGTGTCCGTCGGCTGGCACAACGCACCTCGGTCATCACCTACGGAACCGACCCAGATGCGGATTGGAGGATGTCTGACCTTCGTCACGAGGACGGTGTTTCGAGATTCGTCGTGGATCACGCAGGCACCTCGTTCGACGTGACCCTTCCCAAACCGGGTGCCCACCTTGCGCTCAACGCAACGGGTGTGATCGCACTTGCAAGCGAGCTCGATCTCGACCCGGGCGCGGTAGCCGATTCCCTCGCGTCGTTCCAAGGCGTGCGTCGCCGCTATGAGATCGCAGGTCGAGTCGAGGGCATCACGATCGTGGATGACTACGCACACCACCCGACGGAGGTCACCGCGACGATCGCAGCAGCCCATCAGGGAACCGACGGCAACGTGATCGTCGTGTTCCAGCCCCACCGATACACGCGCACTGCCGATCTGGCTCCGCTCTTCGGGGAACCGCTGGCGAAGGCAGATCGCGTGATCGTGACCGACGTCTACGCCGCGGGCGAGGCCCCCATCATCGGCGTGTCCGGGCGGATCGTGGCAGAGGCAGTCGAGGCCGCCGGTGGAGTGGCGTCCTACGTCCCGAGGGTGAGCGATGTCACGGACCGCGTCGTGACCATCGCCCAGCCGGGAGACGTGGTTCTTCTCATGGGCGCCGGCGACGTCAATGCGATCGTCCCCGATCTTGCCGCAGCGTTCGAGGCGCCCGGATGACCTGGCCGGTCGACCACGACTTGGTCAGGGAGAACGTTGTGCTCGGGCCCATGACGACCTATAAGGTCGGCGGCCCGGCGCGTTGGTTCGTCGAACCGGCCGACCTGGAGGAGTTGCGATCGGTGCTGATGACGAAGCCTGCGGACGTGCGGGTTGTGGTGCTCGGGCGGGGCAGCAACGTTGTTGTCTCCGACGCGGGGTTCGACGGTCTCGTCGTCAAGCTCGGTACGCGATTCAGCGCTGTCGACATCCGAGCAGACGGAGACGTCGTCGCGGGAGGCGGCACACCGTTGCCTCGGCTTGCACGCACCGCAGCGACGGCCGGAAGATCAGGGTTGGGCTTCTTCGTTGGGATCCCGGGATCGGTCGGAGGAGCGATTCGTATGAACGCAGGCGGGCACGGCTCCGACACGGCCTCGGTGCTTGTGTCCGCAGTGGTGCTCGACATCGGCACGAGCGAGATGACGACCCGGCCGGCCGGTTCGCTGGGATTCGGGTACCGGACCTCCAACCTCACCGAGGCTGACATCGTCGTGCAGGCGCGATTCACGTCCCAACCCGGCGATACCGAGGTACTCGAAACCGAGCTTCGATCGATCACGCGATGGCGCAAGGAGAATCAGCCCGGCGGGACATTGAACGCCGGCAGCGTGTTCAAGAACCCACCTGATCTCGCAGCGGGTGCGATCATCGACGACCTCGGACTCAAGGGCACGGCGCTCGGTCCGGTGAGCGTTTCGACGGTGCATGCCAACTTTCTCGTCGCCGAATCCGACGCGAAAGCCGCGGACATTCATCGTTTCGTTCATAGCATCCGTGCAACGGTGCACGAACGGACCGGAAGGCTCCTCGAGCCGGAGATCCGGTTCATCGGTGACTTCGACGAAATGGACGATGCATGACGGTGATGGAGCCACGGCTCGCCGAGCGACGCAAGGGTGTCAAAGAGGACCGCGCCCGCGGTCGTCTCAAGTGGGTTCTCGTGCTCCTCGTGATCATCGCGGCGGTCGTGGGCGGGATCTGGTTGATCAGAAGCCCGCTTCTCTCGATCAGGACGGTGTCCGTGACGGGGGCAGCGCACACGGACCCGGCCAGCACGATCGCACAGCTCGGTATGGGGCAGGGCACACCGACGATCGACGTTGACCCCGGAGCGATCGTTGCAGCCATCACGACTGACCCGTGGGTTGCATCAGCGGATGTCAATGTTTCGTTCCCCGGTTCGATCACGGTGACCGTGGTCGAGCGAGAGCCTTTTGCCAGTGTTCGTGCGGCAGACGGTTGGGTCACCGTTTCGACCGATGGCGCTGTCGTCCCCGCCGACGCCCCCGACGGTTCGGCGCGCATCGCGATCGACACCGGTCCTGTCAACGCTGGGTACGAGATTGCCAATCCGTTGATCCTCGGAGCGTTGCGGTTCGTGGATGCGCTCCCTCCGGAACTTGTCGCCGTCACTGAGGTCGCGAGCGATGGCGAGGGCCTTGTCGCCGTCGTCGGCGGACACCGCGTGCTGCTCGGGAGACCGTCTGATATGCAAGAAAAGGCGATCGTGCTCGCATCTTTGATCGACGCGGGTATCGATCCGGGTGCAGAGGTCAACGTGATCGCTCATCTGCGACCCGCAGTCACCAACCCTCAACCTCAACAAGAGGCTGAGGAATAACACCGTTGTCAACCTCAACCGCAAGGCTAAGGTTGACGGAACCGCCCGGGAGGATGGTCAAGATGGAGAACAACGGACCCAATACGTACCTTGCTGTGATCAAGGTCGTGGGAGTCGGCGGCGGTGGTGTCAACGCCGTCAACCGGATGATTGACCTCGGTGTCGGTGGCGTCGAATTCATTGCGGTCAACACCGATGCACAAGCACTTCTCATGTCGGATGCCGACATGAAACTCGACATCGGTCGCGAGGCGACCAGGGGCCTCGGAGCCGGTGCGAATCCGGAGGTCGGCCGCGAGGCCGCCGAAGACCACCGCGACGAGATCGAAGAGGCACTCGACGGCTCGGACATGGTCTTCATCACCGCGGGCGAGGGTGGAGGAACCGGCACCGGTGCTGCACCGATCGTCGCCGAAGTCGCCCGATCCCTCGGTGCGCTCACCGTCGGTGTCGTCACGCGACCGTTCGGTTTCGAGGGTCGCCGTCGGTCTGTTCAGGCCGAGCAGGGAATACAGGCGCTCAAAGCCGCGGTCGACACGCTCATCATCATCCCGAACGAGCGTCTCCTCGAAGTCACCGATCCGAACACCCCGGTGACGGACGCCTTCCGCATGGCCGATGAGGTGCTCACCTCCGGTGTGCGTGGCATCACCGAGCTCATCACAACCCCCGGTCTCATCAACGTCGACTTTGCCGATGTCAAGACCGTGATGTCCGATGCCGGCTCTGCCGTGATGGGTATCGGAACGTCCACCGGTGATTCTCGGGCGCAGCAGTCAGCGGAGAAGGCGATCTCGAGTCCGTTGCTCGAGACGTCGATGGAAGGTGCCCGAGGCGTCCTCCTGTCGATCGCCGGACCGAAGGACATGACGCTGCAGGAAGTGAACACGGCGGCGACGCTCATCAGCGACCACTCGGACGCGGACGCCAACATCATCTTCGGTGCGGTCCTCGACGAAACGCTCGGCGACGAGATGCGCGTGACTGTGATCGCCGCCGGATTCGATCGTGACCGCCGCGGGGGCTTCTCGACGCAGTCGCCTCAGGGTGTCGCATCGGGACGCATCTCCCGTCCATCGATCCTCGATGGCGACGATGACGACCCCTCCGACCCCGGCGTCGACACCATGGACATCCCCGGATTCGTTCAGGGATGATCTCGGCTCCCGGCATCCCGGGGGTCGTCTTCGGAACTCGGACCGACGGTGACGGTCGGAACGATCCAGAGGCTCGCCACGCCTTTTCTGTCGCGCTCGGCATTGCCGATGCATGGGCGTATGTCGACCAGGTCCACGGGAACCACATCGCAACGGTCGACCTCCCGGGGAACCACGGGGCGGCCGATGGTCTGACCACTACCACGCCTGGGCTCCCGATTGCGATCGGAACGGCCGACTGCGTCCCTGTCGGACTTGTCGGTGAACGCGTGGTGGGCATGCTGCATGCAGGTTGGCGCGGCGTTGCCGCGGGAATAGTCGATCGTGCGTTGGTCGACGGTCACGGGTTCGAAACGGCGGTGATCGGTCCGCACATCGGTCCGTGTTGCTACGAGGTCGGCCCGGAGGTCCCCGATGCCATCGGCGGGTACGAAGCTCGGACCACGGAAGGAACCGTCAGCGTCGACCTCAACCGCGCGATCGTCTCCCAGATCGATGGCAGAGTCGATGTCGTGGATGTGTCCGTCTGCACCATGTGTGACGACCGGTTTGCGTCGCACCGCAGAGACGCCACCAAGGATCGGCAGGTGGCTGTGGCATGGCTGTGAGCGACTACGAACAGGTGTGCGAACGGATCGCTCGAGCCGCCGAGAGGGCCGGTCGGAGCCCGTCGGACGTCGGTTTGGTCGCCGTGTCGAAGAATCGTTCCGCGGAAGCGATACGGGCGGTCCATGCTCGCGGGCAGGTGGTCTTCGGGGAGAATCGTCAGCAGGGTTTGGCCGCACGACTCGAACAGGACCTTCCTCCTGACATCGCGTGGCACTTCATCGGACCGCTCCAGAGCCGTAAGGCGCCGTTCGTGAGCGAACACGCATCCCTGCTCCACTCATTCGACCGTGTGAGTCTGATCAAGAAGTGGGCTGGGAGCGACACGCCGGTCTTGCTTCAGTTCAACATGGCGGACGAACCACAGAAGAGCGGGTTTCGCCCCGACGAGGCAGAGCGTGCCTTCGAGGAGGTCACCGGTGCGGGTGTGTGTGTGAGAGGGGTCATGGCGATTCCTCCGCAGGTGACCGACCCTGAGGACTCCCGCATCTGGTTCGTAGCGTTACGCGAGATCTTCGACCGGCTGCGACGCGAGTCCGACGCGGTCGACACGCTGTCGATGGGGATGTCGAACGACTACGAGGTGGCGATCGCAGAGGGTGCAACGCTGGTTCGTGTCGGAACCGCTATCTTTGGGCCAGTCACGAACACATGAACCCGGATCGGAACAGGTAAGTCACGATGGCGACACTTTGGAACAAGACACTCTTCTACCTCGGGCTTGTCGACGAAGACGAGCAGGGCGCCGATTATGTCGACGGTGCCGCCGGTGAGGTCAGACCGCTTGA
>CAYTWC010000016.1:0-15527 GCA_964441975.1 uncultured Acidimicrobiaceae bacterium
CCATCGCGTGCCCATTCGATGTCCATCGGGCGCCCGTAGTGGCCTTCGATAGCAACGGCGAGCCGAGCGAGTTCAGCTACTTCCCCGTCATCGAGCGAGAAGGCATCCGTTTGTTCCCTGTCGACCTCGACGACCTCGACGCCGCCGTCGGCCCCGAAAGTCATCCTTTTCGTCTTCTCCCCAAGGTGGCGCCTCAGGACGGCGGGACGTTCGGCGGCGAGGGCGACCTTCGAGACGTAGAACTCATCAGGTTCCACCGCACCCTGAACCAGCAACTCACCGAGCCCGTAGGTCGACGTGATGAAGACGACACCGTCGAAGCCCGACTCCGTGTCCATCGTGAACATCACGCCGCTCGCACCATCACCGGCACGGACCATGTGCTGGACGCCAACCGAGATGGCGACTTCGGCGTGGTCGAAGCCCTTGTGGGCGCGATAGGCGATGGCCCGGTCGTTGTACAGCGAGGCGAATACCAGGCGGACGGATTCGAGAACGGAATCGATGCCCCGCACGTTGAGGAAACTCTCCTGCTGACCCGCGAACGAGGCATCGGGCAGGTCCTCAGCAGTTGCCGAGGAACGCACCGCAACCGTCAGGTCCCCGTCGACCTGTGCGTCCATTGCGGTGTAGGCGTCGCGGATCTCTCGTTCGAGGGCGGTCGGCAACGGAGCATCTTCGATCAGTCCACGGATGCGCTTCCCTGCGGCAGCGAGCGCAACCACGTCCTCGACGTCCATGTTCTCGAGGATCTCAGCGATCTGCTCGTCGAGATCGTGCTCGGTGAGAAAGGCCCTGAACGCCTCTGCCGTGGTGGCGAATCCGCCCGGCACAGACACGCCAGCGCTCGTGAGCGCCCCGAGCATCTCGCCAAGCGATGCGTTCTTGCCGCCAACTTGAGCGACGTCGTTCATACCGACTTTCTCAAGCCATTGGACCATCTCTGTCATGTGGGATCTCCGTCTGAGATAGGTTGATCTGTCGTCACTCTAGGACGACCACGAACCGACGATTTGCCCACGGCGCAGGTGTGCGAGGGCTTCACGTCGACGTCGCCTTCCGTTCCTCTGCACGCTGGACCGACAGGTAATGCCGGAGCCGGATCGCCATCACGCTGACGAGGAGGAACAGGCCTGCGACCACGAACCAATTGAAGGTGTACGAGCCTGTTGCATCGACCAGATAGCCGGTCAGGACCGGCCCGACACCCCACCCGAGGAAGGTCCCAACCTGCATGACGGACGACGCCCTGCCGATCGACCGCGGATGCGACGTGTTGATGACGAACAACCATGCAAGTGCATGCCAGGCAAGCGCAGCAAGCCCTGCTGTGAACGAACCGACGGCAAGCAGCCACGGTACCGATGAGGTCGCGGCCGTGATGACCATCGTCGTCACGGCCGCACCGATCGGCGTCCAGATCAGAAGCGTCACGCGGCTCTTGAACCGATGCTCGATGCTCGTCAGGACGATGCGACCCAGCAGGGCCCCAAGACCGAGGAGTGCTGCCATCAGCCCTGCGGCTGACGCGGACAGCCCGAGATCCTCCAGCGCGTAGAGCGGCAGAAACGCCTGGATGGAAGCGAGCGCCGTCGCCATGAAGAAGCTCGTGGCCGCAAGCCACGTCACCGTATGGCGTTCTGAAGGAGCCAGACTCCTGCGTTCGGAACGCGGTACGAGCACGCGATCACGCTCAACCAGCCGAAGGGCGACAAGCGTGCCGACGATCGGTACCGCGATGCCCGAGACAAGCGCCCATCGCCAATTGGCGGCAAGCGCAATCGCCGGCAGCGCAAGCCCGGCGACGAGCAGCGTGAGTTGTGGACCCGATTGCTTCAGCCCGGTCGCAAGCCCACGGATCCTGACCGGGACACGTTCTGCCACGACCCGGTTCGTACTCGGGTTGCCGGTTGCGAGGGCGATGCCAGCGACACCCGAGGCAATGATCAGCATCGTGAACCCGGGTGACAGTCCGGCCATGAGCGTGCCCGCGGCGGCGAACGCAAAGACGGTGAAGAGCGCCCGTCGGGTCGACCCGTCTGTCACCGACCCCATGATCGGCGACATCGCAGTCCCCGAGATCGCAAACGTCGCGAAGATCCATCCGAACTGGGAGCGGCTGATCGCGAACTCATCGATCACGAATCCGGACAGGACGGTGAGACTTGAACGAAGGTAGACCGCACTGACCATCACCGCGACGAGCAGCGCAATGACACGGAACGGTCGTGAGGCGTGCGCCTGCACGGGGTCTTCGGTCAGTGGAACCCGGCCGGTCACGTACTGCGGCGACTCGACGCCGAAGGGTCGCGAGTCTCTGTGGCGTGGCGAACCGGGGAGGACATCGAACGCTTTCTATGGAAGCCGAATCGACGCCGAGCATAGGTTGCTCTCGGTATTGTGGGCAGTCGTGCGACTATCCTGAACCGACAGGTCGCCTCTAGCGGGGCGGGTAGTCGCCCTCGTAGCCGAGCCACCTCGATGCCGCCTCACCGGCACGGAGCAGTTCGGTGGTCAACGTGTTCTTCCTGGCGAGGAACCGGGCCGCAGGGAGCGATGTCGCATATGCGCCAGCGGGGTTGCCCTCGTCGTCGAGGATGATCGAACCGATACACGACACCTCGGGCTCGAACTCGCCGCGTTCGTAGGCGACGCCGCGCAGACGGATCGCCTCGAGCTCGGTCAGGAACTGATCCCAATCCGTGATCGTGTTCTGCGTCAGGGCAGGCAGCTCCCTACCGGGGAGATACGTCTCGAGTTGATCCTCATCGCAGTACGCAAGGAATGCCTTCCCAGACGCACGCGCATGCGGATGCGCCGAGTACCCGACGTTGCTCTTTCCGACCCGGAGTCGCTGGGTACCTTCAAGCGACGCGACGATCTTGATCTCCGAACCGCTCACCATCGATACGTAGACCGTTTCGTCCGTTGCAGCGTGCAGATCTTCGAGGATGTCGAGAAGCGCCTGTGGTGGTGCGGATCGAGTCGTGTAGTGATCGATCAGATAGCCGACTCGCATCCCCAATTCGTATCGACCGCCCTGCCCACGGTTGACGTAGCCGTTCGTTTGGAGCGTCCGCAGAAGCTGGTACGTGGTGCCAGGATTGATCCCGAGACTGCCGCTCACCTCTTTGGCGGTCGCGCGTCCCTCGCTTTGGGCAATGTGCTCAAGCACCCTGATTCCACGATCAAGGGTGAGCAGAATGCCCGAACTGGCTTCCGATTTCGCCATGTAATGCACTCCTCGTACTCCGGCCGCATCGTCTCGGGAAACACCGACGATGAGGCCGTCCCGGTCGATGGTCGCCCAAAACGCCCGTTTTTGGGGGCTATCTCAAGCTGCGTCAGTATACCAGCAAAACCCGTCGGATTCAGGCTCTTTGCATGCAAAATTCTATATAATATGCTTGGCATTCCATGGGGGTTAGAATCTCGTCATGCACCAGCGCGAGATGACCAACTCCGAAGACACACGTCAACCCCGCAAGCCACCGGCCGACTGGACGACCCCTGCGATCGCTCATCGCGTCGCGGGGAACCTGTACGCGGTGGGCACACACGACCTGAGCGTCTATCTCATCACGACGGACGAGGGCCACATGCTCATCAATACGGGCGTCAGCGGCTCCACGACGTTGATCCGCAACAGCATCGAGTCCCTCGGGTTCGACATCAGGGACGTCGCTGTGCTCCTCACCATGCAGGCCCACTGGGATCACACGGCATCGCTCGGCGAGATCAAGCGGTTGACGGGTGCCAAGATGATCGCCACCGCGCTCGACGCACGCATCCTCGAGGACGGCGGATACTCGGACCCCCACTTCGGAGGTGCCGAGATGTTCGAACCGATCGTCGTCGATGAACGACTCGACCACGGCGACGTCGTCAACCTCGGAGGGACCGACCTCACCGTTCACCTGCACCCCGGTCACACCGAAGGCAGTGCGTCATACACGATGCAGGTACCACACGGGGACACCGACTTGACCGTCGCCATCGCCAACATGGCAACGATCAACGCAGGGAAACGCCTCGTGGTGGACCCGACCTACCGGGGGGTGGCGGACGACTTCGCCGAGACGTTTCGCCGGCAGAAGGCGCTCGAACCCGACATCTGGGTTGCGGCACACGCGAGCCACTACAAGTTGCACGACAAGTTCGACCCCGATACCGGTACCTCGATCGACACGTTTGCAGACCCGAGCGGGTATCGAGCCGCGATCGACAGGCTCGAGTCCGTATACGAGACCCAGATCGCAGCGGAGCGAGCGACACTCGCGACCTGACCGTCGGTCCTACTTCTTGGTGCGAGTGCGCCTGCCCCGTCTCGCAAAACGTACGATCGGGATCGACCCGTCAGTCGCGTGAAGCGCGTCATGCCCCGTTCCGATGCCCTCCCACGTCGACACATCATCGTCGCCGACATCGAATCCGAGGTAGTGACGTGATGTCGGCCCGGTCGAGGAAAAATCCAGCCGTCGGGCCTTGGCGAACAGGGCAGCCATCTCGTCGTCGATACGTTCGTGTTGGAGCAGGTGTTCGTTCCATGTCGCCACGACGAACGCTTCCGAGTATGTGTACGGACGACCTACTTCCTTGTAGAGCTGCCAACGCGAGCCACCGGTCGTGAGCCGCACTGCGCGGACCTGCACCATCACCTCCTGGAACTCTGCAAGATCAGAGTCGCGGATGTGCCACGTATTCACGATCATCACCGGTCCCCCGTCGACTTCGGGGTGGTGATGGCCCGTCCTCTCCCGAGAGAACTCGGGCGACGGTATCGATGTCGGATCCTGGACACCGCGAAGGCGCATGGTGATCCCGAGGAGGATCGTCGCAACCGACAGCACGACCATCGTGGTCCCTGCCCCGATCTGGTCTGCGATCAGACCCGAGAGAATCGCACCCACGGGAACCATGCCTGCGTATGCCATCAACCACAGACTCACGGCACGACCGCGCACCCAGTCAGGCGCCAACAACTGGATCGTCGCGTTGAGATTGGAGAGGGTCGACACCCAGAACACACCGACCGCGAACATCGACGCGGATGCGAGAACGATGTTCGGGGACATCCCCATCGAGACGCCGGCTACGCCGGTCAGCATGATCGACATCGGAATGGTGTTGCTTTCGAATCGACGGTTGAGCTTCCCGAGTGCGATCCCACCGACAGCGGCGCCCGCTCCCATCATGCCGAGGAGCAGTCCGTACGTTCCGGCATCCCGTCCGAGCTCCTCGGTTCGCACCGGCAACATCGCCTGCAGCACCGCAGTGGTCAGCGCGAACATCGTGCCCAATCCGAGCAATCGACGGAACGAAGGCGTGTGGGCCGCATACCGGACACCCGTGACGATCGCTCGTCGGACCGACGTCGTGTCCTTTGCGCGGCTGGCCAGACCCCGTCCGACGAAGATGAACGCGGTCACCATGGCGATGTATGACACTGCGTTGAGTCCGAAGGCCACTGCGGCACCAGCTGTCGCGACGACGATCCCGCCAAGTGCCGGGCCTACGGCGCGGGCAGCATTGAACGAAACCGAACTGAGGGCCACCGCAGACGGGACCATTGCGCGGGGCACGAGATCGGGAACGAGAGAATGCCATGTCGGTGCGTTGAAAGCCATGCCGATACCCAGGGCAAGACCGAGGGCGAGAAGGGACTCAGCGCTGATCCAACCCGCCCACGTGAGAATGGCCATCGCAGCCGCGGCAAGACCCATCGCGAACTGCGTCGTCGCAAGCATCTTCGTCCGGTCGAGCCGGTCGGCCAGGGCACCCGCAGGGATGGCGAGCAACAGGAGCGGGAGGTTGCGTGATGCCGTCATCCAACCGACCCACGAGGCCGAGCCTGTGAGCTCCCACATGAGCCACGCACCTGCGGTGATCTGGAAGAACGATCCGAGATTCGATATGAGCGACGCCGACCAGAGGGTCCGAAACTCGCCTACCCGGAGCGGTGCGAAAGCTGTCTCCGGTCCGGGGTCCGAGGACTCGGTAGGTTCAGGAGGGTCGTCGTCCCTGTTTGCTTTGGTGTCCGTCACGCAACTGCCCCCCGTCGATTCGTCCCCCGTCGCAGAACGGTACCGGCGTTCGTGTCGACCGGTTGCGAGTCCCACACCGCAGGAACCCCGTTGACCACCACGTGTGAAATCCCCTGTGGTGCGAGCCAGGGGTCGGCGTAGGTGCCGCGGTCGAGGATTGCGTCGGGGTCGAACACGACAAGATCTGCGATACCCCCGTCGGTCAAGACACCTCGACCGTCGAGACCGAAACGGGATGCACTCGCTGCCGTCATCCTGTGGACCGCGTTCTCGATCGATCCGAATGCGTTGGCGTGCCGTCCGAGAACCCGCGGAAATGTGCCGGTCAACCGTGGGTGAGGTCTGCCGGGAAGGGGGATTCCATCCGACCCGACCACCGAGTGCGGCCAGGTCAGGAATGCAAGCATGTCTTGTGCGTCCATTGCTTCGATGACAACCACTACCTTGCCGACGTTCTCAGAGAGCACCCTAGCGACGGTGTCGATCGGTCGATCACCTTCAGCTGCGAGGGCCGCGATCGATTGACCTTCCCATTCCGGCCGCGACGCCGACGTCGCGAGTGTGACGTTGTCCCATCCCGCTTCAGAGCCGAGGTTTTGCCATCCGACGACTCCGTTGCGGAGGTCGTGATCGACCCGATCACGCCAATCGGGATCATTGAGTTTCTGGTTGAGGCCCGCGACGCCGCCCTCAGCTGTCCACGGTGGAAGCAGCGAGTGCAGTGACGTGCTCGCAGCGGTGTAGGGGTACACATCTGCGGTGACATCGATTCCGCTTGCTCTCGCGGACGCGAGGAGCGAGAGGATGTCCTGGCTCGTTCCCCATTGGTTTCGCCCAGCCACCTTCAAATGCGATATGTGAAGGTCGACACCGGTCACCCTCGCGACAGCGAGCGCTTCCTCAAGCGACGCCTCGGTCAGGCCGGTCTCGTTGCGGATGTGCGTCGCGTAGATTCCCCCTGAGCCAGCAACGATCCGGGCAAGCGCCTCGACCTCGGTGGGCGCCGCGTAGGTTGCAGGCGTGTAGCACAGTCCGGTCGACATGCCGAAGGCGCCCGAGTCCATCGCCGCAGCGAGGGCCTCCTCCATCGTCCGCATTTCGTCGTCGGTGGGTGGCCGATTGTCATAGCCCATGACAGACGCACGGAGCGTGCCGTGCCCCACCAAAGGAGCGATGTTGCTGGCGAGACCCGCAGATTCGACATCGTGGGCGAACGTGTCGAGGTCGGGATACGCCGCAACGTGAGGACCGAAGACGATGGTCATGAACTCCGTGGCGACATCGTGCGATCCATCGGCAACGGGGAACGCGCTGAGCCCACAATTCCCGACGACCTCCGTTGTCACGCCCTGGAGAACCCGCGATCGATGAACGTCGGCATCACCGAGGAGGCTTTCGACGTCGGCGTGGGCATGGGTGTCGATGAACCCCGGACTCACCACCTTCCCCGCGACGTCGACCTGTTCCCCGCCACCGCTTCCCGGAGGGACGAGACGGACACTGCCGTCTTCGACCATGACATCAGAACGAACCATGTCCTTTCCGGTGCCGTCGATCACGGAACCACCCGTCAACGTGAAGGTGTTGGGCACACTCATCGACTCATCGTGCCACGAGGTCCGAGAGAGCCGCACGGTCGAACAGCGCCGATCCAGTAAAAACCGCATCGGGCTCCGTCAACCGAGCGAGGTCACCCCTGGGGTCGGTCGCATAGACGTTCAACAATGCACGCCTTCCTACCTCGACACTGCCCGCATCGACCCTACAGATCGCCGCACCATCGACGGTGGCTGCCCGTATGACCGCTTCGGTGGACATCCCGGCATCGTGGAGGGCTGCGAGTTCTTCGCTGTATATCCCGGTCGAGTCGGTCCCGACCCCGATGCGGACACCCGCCTCCGCGGCTCTCCTTACCGACGCCTTCTGTGGTTCCACAACCTCGGTCGTGAACTGTCGCGCCCTGTCGGGAACACCGGCACCTGCATTCATCTCAGGGGAGGCTATCCGCGCCATGTTGGCCATCGTGGGCACGTACGACGTCCCGTGTCCGACCATCGCCGCAACGGTGTCGTCGTCGAGATGCACGCCGTGCTCGATACTGTCGATACCGGCACGCACGGCTGCAGCAACGGCATCGACACCGAAAGCGTGAGCGCAGGTCGGAATACCGAGTTTCCTCGCCTCGCTCGTGATGGCATCGAGTTCGGGATCGGTGAACTCGGAGACCGTGTAGTCCTCGTGCGGGAAGTTCGAAAGACCCCCCGATGCCATCACCTTGATGACTTCCGCGCCGGCCTTGCGCTGTTCACGGACCGCCTTCCGGCATTCGTCCGGTCCGTCGGCTTCGCGACCGAACGTCCAGACATGGCCACCGGTCATCACGACGGGGCGACCGGCGGGGACGACATACGGCCCCGGAAGTACGCCGCTCCGCAGCACAGTAGCCAGGCGTGTATTGAGTCCGTGGCGGGCGCCGAGATCCCTGATCACCAAGGTGCCATCGGCCATCTCCCGCCATCCGTTCGCCACCATGACGGCGAAGGTCTCGACTTCATCGCGAGTGTCGATCGCCCGACGCATCGCTCCCAGATCCATCCCAGCGGACGGGTATCGCAGTTCCTTTGAGTACAGATGGTCATGCGCGTTGACAAGCCCTGGCATGACGAACCGGCCACCGAGGTCGACCGTGTGACTCCTGCCGGCTTCGTGTGGTTCGATGGCGGCAATCCGACCGCCGGAAACGGTGATGTCGACCATGTCGCTCAGTGGCATCCCCGTCGTGGTGACGTCCACGATGCGGCATGCTCGTAGGACAAAAGGTGTCTGTGCGGTCACAGCCCCTCCTCAGCGATCGCGGCCAGCAGTGTCGCCATGATGGCAGCGCGATCTGCGACCGTGTTCGTGTTCGCGAACTCATCTGCGGTGTGGTAGCCCCCACCGACGGCACCGAGGCCATCAATCGTCGGCACGCCGACGGACGAAGTGAAGTTTCCGTCCGACGAACCGCCGGTGGCAGCAGCCTCGACAGTGAAACCGAGGCGACTTGCCGCTGCCAGATATCGATCAGCGAGCGCATCTGCGCTCGCGTTGAACGCCGGGCGTCGGTCGAGTGAGATCACCTCCGTCGATGTTCCCTCCACAGGCCCGCGGCCGGCGAGTGATTGCATCCCTGCGACCACACTGGCTTCGGCTTCGTCGGTGTCGAAGCGTGAATCGACGCGGGCAACTGCTCGATCAGGGACGATATTCGGCCTCGAACCGCCATTGACGATCGCTACGTTGACGGTGGCACCCGACGTCGTCCGCCCGAGTTCCTGGATGGCGAGGACGTGGTGGGCGATCGCCTCGATCGCGTTTGCGCCGTCTTGTGGGTTGACACCGGTGTGCGCCGCCTTCCCCGACACAACCACATCGAAGCGATGTGCCCCACGACGCGCCTTGACCATCACGTTCGGGAGCCGACCCGCCTCGAACACAAACGCGGCGTCGAGCGATTCTGCAATCTGCAGGATCGTGTCACGCGAGTCCGCAGAACCGGATTCCTCGTCACCGTTGAAGATGATCGTGACGTCGAGCGCGTCGAGCACGCTCTCCCCAGCGAGTTGCAGCGCGCCGATGGCGACGACGAGCCCGGCCTTCATGTCGGCTACGCCAGGGCCTGTGAGTCGGTCACCCTCGACCCGAAACGGGCGCTCCGTAGGTGTGCCCTTCGCGAACACCGTGTCGACGTGGCCGAGCAGGCCGAGGCGCGGTGCTCCTGCTCGTGACGAGGCTCGTCTGGCGACAAGAACATCCGGTCCGCCGTTGGGAACCCGTTCGTTCGTGAAGCCCAACGACTCGAGCTGCGTCGCGAGCACGTCATACGCGGCCGACATCCCCTCGGCGTCACCGGGACCGCTGTCGATGTCCACGAGAGTCTGGATCAGGTCGACCCAGTCACCCGTGCGCTCCAGCGCCAACGACAGCGTGTCCGTCATCTCCAGTCCGTCATGTCGTCGAGCGGATAGACGGGGCGAGGAATCCGTGTCCATGGAAGCGCTGTGATCTCGGACTGGGTCGGACCGGTCGTGTCCGCCCTGATGACGGCCGATGTCATCGGAGCGAAATGCTGGAAGTTCGAAGCCGTCTTCACCACTGCCATCTTGTAGGTCGACGGGTCGATCCCGAAGTGGTGGTACATCGCCGGTACCACGCCACCGACCCCGGGGTACTGGGTGATGACAACGGTGCCGCAGGCGAGCTCGAGTACGGCGGCGTATCCGACGTCCGTACCTGGGCTGCCATAGCCATCAGGCAGTTCGATGTACGTCGGTCCGAAATACTTCAGCTCCCCGGTGAGGGTGATCGGCTCGTGCATCAGAGCAACGGATCCGCCGACCTCGATCGTGACGGTCTCGCCGATCTGTGACTCTGTCAGAAGATCACCGATGTTCGTGTGCACCATCGGGACAAGTGCCGGTCCAGAGATCCCCTGTTCGATCATCTCGCGGAGCAGAACCGTGCTGTCACCACCGGCGCCGCCGAGCACCGAGTCGCCGGTGTCGCTCAGCACGACGACACCATCGGCGGCGGCTTCGGCGTCAGCGATGGCCTTCGACGGGGGAACGCTCGTCTTGACCTGGAACTCCTCGCGCATCGACCATGCGAGGTCGCCCAGCTCGACCGCGATGGCGTCGGCGAGCTCGGGGTCATCGTCGGTCACGACGACCGTCGCCCAGCCACCCTCGTCGACGTCGAGCCAGGGTTGCATGGGGAAATTCGAGATCTGGAGTACTTTCGGGTTCTCAGCCTCGATCTCGCGTGCCCTGTCGAACCACGTCTTCATCGGATGCTGGGACGTGAGGTATTGCTCCTGGTGGGAGATCAGCGGAATCTTGCGCCAACGCATCGTCGGGGAGACCTCACCTGCGACGATCTTGAACAGCAGGTGTCCGACCAGATGGCCGGTGTCGACCGGTTGATGTGGTTGTGTCCGATGTCCGACCAGTCCGTCGAGACCATCGATCATCAATTGGGTGATGTTCGCGTGGTGGTCAAGACCCATGACGATCGGAGTGTCGGGTCCCACGACGGAACGGGCACGCATGAGCAACTGGCCTTCGACGTCATCGATCCCCTCTGCGGCGCACGCCCCGTGGTACAGGAGTGCCACACCGTCGAGTTCGCCGGCCTCGGTGAGTGTCCGTTCGACCTCGGATGCGATGTATTCGTACATCGACGACTCCACGCGTCCACCGGCAACGGATCTGGCCTTGAACATAGGCACGGTCTCGACTCCGCCACGTTCGCCTGCTGCCTGGAGGAAGCCCCGAACCATGTCCGGACCGGCGCGGTCGATGACAGCCTGCCCGTGGTCGATCGAGAACGACTCGAAGTGACCTCGCGTGGTCAGATTGGGGTTGAACGTGTCCGTCTCCTGCGATATGCGCATGACACCGATTCGCATGTTTACCTTCCGGTCAATTGTCGGGGAGCCATGTCGCGGCTCCTTGTTCCACCGTGAAACCGACTCCGTACGGAGCCGACAGCGCGGCAAGTCTTTCGAGGATCGGTCCACCGATGTCCGGCGGAGCGATCCGAGGGGTGCCTCGAGAACCCACCGGGGCGGTCAGAGCAAGTTCGATGGGATGGATCGCCATATCTGCCAGCGATCCGGATGCGAATGTCATGATCGGGATGACGGCTTCGTAGAACACGCCGCCCGTCATCGAAAGCTCAGACGTCGACTCGTCTCGGGCACGCAGATAGTCGTGTGGTGCGGCTGTCAACGGATCCAAGCCGAACAGCGAGTACTGCTCTGCGGGAACGGGATCGGCAACATCGCGGTGGAAGGTGAAGTTGCCGAGGCTGTAGAAGATCGGACGGTCGGCATGGATCTCGACACCGCGTAGCTGGTGCGGACCGTGTCCGAGATACGCGTGGGCACCGGCATCGATGCACCGTCGTGCGAGCGATTCGAGCCATGGTGGCGGCTCCGTCACCTCGTTGCGGGGCTCGTGCGTGTGGCCGTTGACCAGGACGAGATCGGCAAAGGCGCTTGCCTTGTCGATCTCCCTGAGCACGCGATCGACATCGGCTTCGTCGAGCCGTTCCACCACCTGCGCCTCGTGACCGTCGGTGACCGCCATCGTCAGCTTCTTGAGGAGATGCGGGTTGCCGACGTCATCGAGCGCACCCTGGACGATCGACCGCGTTGGCTCCGGGAGGGCGAGCTCTCTGAGAACACCGATGCCGTTGCAGCCAGGTCGTCCAGCGATATCCGGACGTTGCATGGCTGCCTTGGAACTGACGGGGAACGTCGTCGTGAAACTGACCATCGCGACGCGGCCGTTCGGCGTGTCCAGGTACACCGGACGCGAGGCCTCGGCGAGTGTCATCCCGACCCCTGCGTGGGCAACACCGCGCCGGTCGAGTTCCCTCGTGGTCGCCACCAGTCCCTCGATGCCCCAGTCCCCCGCATGGTTGTTCGCCCGCGCGAACAGATCGAAGCCGATCGACGTCAGATCGTCGATGAGAGACGGTCGACCAAGGAGATAGCTCCCGCCTCGCTCCGCGCTCGGCCAGCCAGGGAACGTCTCGAGGTCGAACAGCGACGTTTCGAGGTTGACAGACGCAACGTCCGCTCCGCGGATCAGTTCGGCCATGGCGTGGAATCGCTCGTCGGCGGGATTGTCGTGCACGGAGATCGCGGCTCCGATGATGGCATCGCCGACGGCAGCGACGGTCCAGTCGGTGTTCATGCGACGACCATCGAACGGGAGCCGGATTCACCTGTTTGGTCGAGAATGTACGAGGTTCCAGTCACACTGATTCCGGCTACGATTGACCCCCATTGCGGAGGTGCCCCTACGGGTATCTTGAATCGTACTATGGATATTTGCAAGACACGAACCCGACGGTTCAGACGACGAAAGGCACCGAGATGGCGCAGGAAACCAGGACCCATCGCATAGGCGTGATACCGGGAGACGGCGTCGGCATCGAAGTGACGAATGAGGCACTGAAGGCAATCGAGGCCGCCTCCGACCGCTTCGGGTTCTCGATCGACCAGACGTCGTACGACCTCGGCGGTGCCAGATACCTGGCGACCGGTGAGGTCCTGCCGGATTCCGTCCAGGACGAACTCGCCGATCAGGATGCGATCCTCCTCGGGGCAGTCGGCACGCCCGACGTGCCACCAGGGGTCCTTGAGCGGGGGCTCCTCCTGAAGCTCCGGTTCGACTTCGATCTCTACATCAACCTGCGTCCCGTCAAGCTGTATCCGGGCGTGCCGAGTCCGATCGCCGGTCTCACACCCGATCGATGCGACATGGTCATCGTACGTGAGAACACCGAGGGCCTGTACGCAGGATTCGGCGGTGTGTTCAAGAAGGGAACTCCACAAGAGGTGGCCACCCAGGAATCCATGAACACCCGCCACGGTGTCGAGCGTGCGCTCCGTTACGCGTATGACCGTGCAATGGAGCGTCAGCGGCGCCTCACCGTGTGTCACAAGACCAACGTCCTCAACTACGCCGCTGAGATGTGGTGGCGCGTCGCCAACGAGATCAATGCCGACTATCCCGACGTCACGCTCGACTACGTCCACGTGGACGCGGCATGCCTCCATCTCATCAACGCCCCCGAGCGCTTTGACGTGATGGTCACGGACAACCTGTTCGGAGACATCGTCACCGACGTCGGTGCGGCGATCCAAGGCGGACTCGGACTGGCATCGTCGGCGAACCTCAATCCCGACGGCTCCTATCCGTCGATGTTCGAACCGGTGCACGGCTCTGCTCCCGATATCGCCGGCAACGATTGGGCGAACCCCGTTGCAGCTGTCATTTCGGCAGCGATGTGCCTCCATCAGCTCGGGGAAACCGATGCTGCTGCACTCGTGGAATCGTCCGCCGCCTCGATTCTTCCGGAGCTCGACACGATGGGTGGTCCGGACATGGGTATGTCGACCGCCGAGATCGGTGACCGGATCGCCACCATGATCGCGGGTTGACCGATACCGGGGGTGACTGATACAACGGGTCGGACCCGACCACGCCCATTGCTGGCGGGTCGGATCCGACGCCGGAGGCAACCTGTCTAGAGGTCGAGGATGTCGAGTTCGTCGGCGAAGATGAGCTCGCCGTCGAAGATCTGGGAGACCTCTGCCCGTGCTCTTTCGGTTGATTCGTGTCCCTCGAGCCCCGGTCCCCTGTGGACGAGTACAAGCTTTTCCACGCCGGCGTCGCGGGCCATCTGAGCAGCACCGGTCGTTCCGCACTGACCGGTGCCCTCACCGTCATCCTCCATGTCGGACTGGTGATCCCAGCACATGCTGAGCAGAGCCTTGGCATCCTTCGCAAGATCGATGACCGACTCACACGGTTCCGTGTCCCCTGTGATCACAACGTCACCGGTCTCGGTTGTTATCCGGTACGCGAGCGAGTCAAGGAACGGCTGGACGTGCTTTGCGTAGGCAGACCTGACGACCCAATTGTCCGTCTCGAGGACATCGACGACCGGCGCAGGGCGTGGCAACGTCCCACCACGGTTCTCGAATATGCGTTGGCTGGTCGCAAAACCGACCCTCGCCTTCCAGTCGTGGGCGAAGACCCCGTCCTCGCCGATGATGCCCTCGGTGATCTTCTCGGTCAGGGCGGGACCCCTGACCTTGAGGAGGTTCTCGGATCCGTTGCTCTGGTCCCACCGACAGAGCAGGAAACACGGATAGTCGGCATCGTGATCGAAATGGTGGTGGGTGAAGAACAGATGGTCGACGTCGGTCGGGAACAGACCTGACTTCACCAGCTTGTGCGTCGCAGCCGGTCCGCAGTCGAACATGACGAGATCATCGCCGGTCTCGACGACATAGGCGCTCCCGAATCGTTCCGGGGTCGGAGTCGGCGTCCCTGCCCCGAGGATGTGTACACGTGGCATTGTGTGTCTGGTTCCTTTCGTTCAGACCGCTGTCGACCAGCGGAACGGCTTGGCGAGCTTGAGTTGTCTTTCGGCGGGTTCGTACCATCCCTGCGGGGCGTGTTGATCGGTATGGAGGTAGCACCGCACGACGACCTCATCACCATCGATCTGCCAGTGACGACTCATCGGCATCGACGTCGGGCCGTGGAACGCCGTGAGGGCCGAGATGTTGGCGAACCACACGCCGAACTTCCTCTCGATGTGCGTCTTCGCTCCATAGTCGTCGTCCGGGTGCGTATGGGTGTGACCACCCAACCAAACGTCGATCGCCCCCGGATTCTGGCGAAGGTAGTCCTCGAAGGCTCCCCCATCGGGAACAGAGTCGACCCAGTAGAGGTATGACGCTCCCCGCGGTGTTCCGAGCGGTTTGTAGCCGTGATAGTGGGTCTTCCATCCGCCATCAGCGGTCCGACGAACTCCCTCCCAATCCCCAGACGCCACGGTGGTTTCCTTGAGAACGTAGTGGTGCGCCGTGACGATGATCTTGTCCTGGTTCGCCTCGACCATCTCGACCCACCAACGGAA
>CAYTWC010000017.1:0-14846 GCA_964441975.1 uncultured Acidimicrobiaceae bacterium
GACCGGTCCGATCTGGAACTCCCACTGGCCGATCATCACCTCGGCGTTCGTGCCGGAGATGGCGAGTCCGGCCTCCATACACGCGACAGTGTGATCCTCGACGACTTCTCTTCCCCAGATCTCGTCGGAGCCGATCCCGCAGTAGTACCCGCCCTGTGGTGCCGGGAACCCTCCGATCGGCCAACCGTGAGGACGGCCGTCCTTGAAGAACGTGTACTCCTGCTCCATGCCGAACCATGGTTCCTGATCGCCGTACTTCTCGAGCGCGGCGACGGCTGCAGCACGGGTGTTCGACTCGTGGACCGTCATGTCGGTGTTGAGGACCTCGCACAGCACGAGCACATCGTCCCCACCGCGGATGGGATCCGGAACCACCTTGACGGGTCGAAGCACGCAGTCGGACGAGTCACCAGGCGCCTGCTCGGTCGACGAACCATCGAAGCCCCAGATGGGGAGCTCTTCGCCGTCGGGGACAACCTTCGTCTTGGATCGCAGTTTCGCTGTGGGCTTCTGCCCGTCGATCCAGATGTACTCCGCTCGATATGGCATCCGTGCTCGCTTTCGGTGGTGAAATTGACATGCGCAGACCGGTTGGCCTCCGCAACCACGGAATAGTCATACCGCGTCGTTTCGTGGTGGTAACACGAGTGTGAACGCTCTGTTACAAGCCGATTCCCGTCTGGCGCTTTGCCACAGAATCCGTACGATGACCACTTACGACCCGGGATGGTTCATGGATCGTCAGAAGGAATACGTGCTGAGCACCGTTCAGGAGCGGGGAATCCGCTTCATTCGGCTGTGGTTCACGGACGTCCAGGGATTCCTCAAATCCTTCGCCATCACGCCGGCTGAGCTCGAGATCGCGCTCGACGAAGGTGTCTCGTTCGATGGCTCTTCGATCGACGGGTTCTCCCGATCGCACGAGGCCGACATGTTGGCCAAACCGGATCCGACCACGTTCCAGATCCTCCCGTCGGCGAGCGGTGAGGCCGGGGTCGCGAGGATGTTCTGCGACATCGTGACCCCCGACGGCGATGCCTTCGCCGGGGACCCGAGACTCGCCCTGCGAAGAAACCTCGAGCGGGCGGCGGAACTCGGCTACTCGTTCTACGTCGCACCGGAGATCGAGTACTTCTATTTCGAGAACAGCTCCCCGGATCCCAAGGTGCTCGACCGGGGCGGCTACTTCGACCTGACCCCACTCGACATCGCCCAGGAGTACCGCCGCTCGACCATCAACGTGCTCGAGCATCTCGGGATACCCGTGGCCTTCTCGCACCACGAGGTGTCGCCATCCCAGCACGAGCTCGGTCTCAGACACACCGACGCGCTGACGATGGCGGACAACATCATCACGACACGGCTCACGGTCAAAGAGATCGCGATGGAGCACGGGATCTATGCGACGTTCATGCCGAAGCCGCTTGAGGCCTATGACGGCTCCGGGATGCATCTCCATCTGTCGCTGTTCCAAGGAGACGAGAACGCGTTCCACGATGCAAGCGGAGAGTATGGATTGTCGAAGGTCGCGCGTGGGTTCATCGCTGGTCTCCTCCGGCACGCTGCCGAGATCACAGCGATCACCAACCAATGGGTCAACTCGTACAAGCGACTCGTCGGAGGATTCGACGCACCGACCTTCGAGACATGGGCGCGAAACGATCAAAGCGCACTGGTGAGGGTTCCGGCGACCAAGAAGGGCAAGATCGACTCGACCCGCATCGAGTTTCGGTCACCGGATAGTTCGTGCAACCCGTATCTCGCCCTGTCGGTGATCCTGGCTGCGGGACTGTCAGGGGTGGCGAACAACTACGAGCTCCCGTCTGAGACCGGATCCGAGATCCTGTCGATGACAGCTGCGGAACGTGATGCGGCCGGGATCCGACATCTACCCGAGAACCTAGCCGAAGCCATCGCCGCGATGGAGTCGTCGGAACTGGTGAGGGACGCACTCGGCGATCATGTCTTCGAATGGTTCCTCAGGAACAAGAAGCGGGAGTGGGCGCGATACCAGCAACATGTGTCGCGCTATGAACTCGAGGAATACCTCCCGGTTCTGTGATGTACGTCGTCGTCTACCCCTCGAGTCCGTCGCAAGCAACGACCACAGCCATCCTCACTGCGGGCTACCAGCCGATCCCGGTCGACAGCTTGGAGGAGGCAGGGGACAAGGAGCCCGACGCCGGTTGGGCGTGTGCGATCGTCGAACTCGGCAACGACTCGGGCCGTGCGGTTGCGGTCGCCGCGAAACTCAGGGACGAGCATCAGGTCGCGGTGCTCCTCGTCGTCGATCGGACCATGACCGGCGACATCGGGGACGAGACGGGATTCGACGATTTCATCCTCACACCCCTCGACTCGACGGAACTCCGCGTTCGGATGAACCGACTCGGCGTCTCGGCCGCGACGGATCCCGACGACCAGACGCTGCGATTCAAGGATCTCGAGCTGAACACGGCGACGTATCAGGCACAGATCGGCGGACACCCGACCGATCTGACGTACATGGAGTACGAGCTGCTCAGGTTCTTCGTCGAGCACCCGAAACGGGTCTGGAGCCGGGAGCAGATCCTCTCCAAGGTATGGGGCTACGACTACTTCGGGGGCTCCAGAACCGTCGACGTGCATGTCCGCCGCCTGCGAGCGAAACTCGGAGAGGAACGAGCCGACTGGATCACCACCGTCCGGTCGGTCGGATACCGATTCGGCTGATTCGACTCTCGTGTCGTTCGGGCACGGAGCCGCGGTTCGCGGCGACGTCCTGATGGTCCTCGAGAGATGACGGTGTTCGCCCCGAACGACACGGATTGCAGACCGCACCACTGTCGTAACGTGGGGCGTCGGCGATCAGAAGGTGACAACGGTGGGACAACCAAGCGGGCAGCGGCGCGAACTCGGCAACAGCGGAATCTCGGTTTCGCCGATCGGACTCGGCACCTGGCCGATGGCAGGAAAGTGGTGGGGACCCTCAGACGACGAGACGTCGGTCAGAACCATCCACGCGGCACTCGATGCGGGGATCAACCTGATCGACACCGCGGAGGGGTACGGCGCCGGACACGCGGAGGAGATCGTCGGACAGGCGCTCGTCGGTCGCCGGGACGAAGCAGTCATCGCCACGAAGGTCTCACAGCAACACCTCACCCGTGAACAGATCGAGACGGCCCTCAATGAATCGTGCAAACGCATGCGCACCGACTATGTCGACATCTACTTCATCCACTGGCCCAATCCGCAGATCCCGATCGGCGGAACGCTCGAAACGCTGACAGCGCTCAAGGAAGCGGGCCGGATCGGCGCGATCGGTGCATCGAACTTCTCGGTTGCCGACATGGAGATCGCCAGCCAATACGGCACCATCGATGCGATCCAACCACCGTTCAACATGTTCTGGCGGTCAGCGGAACAAGATCTCTTCCCGTACTGCGAGGCCAACGGAATCGGGACGATCGCGTACAGCGGTCTTGCGCAAGGCCTCTTGACCGGGTCGATCGATCGGTCGTTCAATCGGAACGCAGAGGACGAACGACACACGACCGTCCTGTTCCAACCCGGAACATTCGAGAGTGCACTCGATGCCGTGTCGGAACTCACGGCGATCGCTGACCGGTATGACAAGTCGGTCACGCAGTTGGCCGTCAACTGGCTCTCGCGTCAAGCCGGGCTCACGTCGGCTCTGCTCGGGATGCGGACCGAGGCCGAGGTTGCCGAGAACGTCGGTGGACTCGAGTGGGAGGTCTCCGACGCAGACCAGGAGGCGATCGAAGCCATCGCGAAACCGATATGGGATTCGGTGGCGCACAACCCTGACATGTTCGGCCGCTGGCGTCAGCTGGATTCAGGAGTGGTCGCAGGAGAAGATTCGTAGTCCGGTCAGCCGGAATCCGACAGACCGGGTTCTACAGATCCGCCAGGTCGGCCCGGACAGCAACGATGCTGCTCCCTGCCGAGGTGATCGATGCCGCGGAGTCGAAGTACAGGAACAGTTCGCTCCCGACGACCGATCCGAAACCACTCGTGATGAAGCCGATGACTCCCGTGTTGTCAAGCAGCGGATTCTGCTCGCCCCGCGTCCACACGAGCCCGTCTTCACTCGTGGCATAGCCGAAATCAGCCAGGAAGCCCTGGCCCTCGCGCCTCCATGTCGACATGTAGGTCATCGCGTATCCATCGTCGGTCGCGACGACAGACGGGGCCATGACGCGCGCCATGTCCCAGCCGTCCGCCGAAGCACGAAACACGGGATCCTCCGCGACCTCCCACACAACTCCGTCGGCCGACTCCGCGATGCCGATCGCTCGATCGGCTTCGGTGTCGAGATCGGTGACAAAGCCGTCGAAGTACATACGCCAGCCATCGTCGACCCTGATGACCGATGGGTGTCCCACTGACTTCGAATACCACGTTCCCTCAGCCCCGGGTACGACGCTCGGCACGGCATCGAGAACCCAGGGACCGTCGGGTCCGGGCGCAGTCGCCCGACCGATCGCCGTTCCTCTGGACGCAAACGGCCGCGCATCGGCCGTCAGCCAGAGCACCCAGGTCCCGTCATCGAGTACATGGCCACTTGATGGATACAACGCCTGGCCTGTCCAGTCCACCTCAGCACCGTCGAACAGCGGTTCCTCGGACCCGAACACCCAGTCCTCACCGTCAGGACTCGTGACATAGCCGACGGTGCCACGGTCGACACCTGCTCCCTCAAGCCGGTGACCGGTATAGAACATGTAGTAGACGCCGTCGTCCTCGAGAACCGGTCCGGGAACGATGAACGCGTTGTTCCAGTCGGCTGATCCCGCCCGGAAGAAGGCTCTGCCGGCGTCGACGAACGGGCCCGGTGGAACGGTTGTCGTGGTCGTCGTGGTCTCTTCGACCGGTTCTTCATCTGTGATCGGATCCGTCGACGCGTCGTCCGGTTCTCCCCGAAGGCTCGTCGTGGTCAATTCCTCGGACGACGACGTCGATGGTCCGTTCAGTGGGGAAACGGTGGTACTGCACGAACCGAGTGCGAACAAGCACCCGACGATCGCGATCAGTGTCCAACGTTTCCCCATGCCCCTTCAGATGCCACGAGACCCGTGAGCGGGTGACACCGGACTTCGGTCTTTGGACTCTCCATCCGATAGCGTGTCACCCAGCGACCGGGACGGTGGCATCTCATGGATGTGTACGAAGCGCGCGATGCGGAGATCTACGCAAAGTACTCCGACGCTCTCGTCCGGTTTGCGACAGGGCTCGTCGGGCCGACTGACGCGGCCGATGTCGTGTCCGAAGCCGTCCTGCGCGCCATGACTCACCGGAGTTGGCCGACCGTCAAACATCACCGCTCGTACCTGTACCGCGCCGTACTCAACGAGTCCCGGATGCACCATCGGTCCACGATGCGACGCCGTGCCCGCGAGATCCGTACCTTCGATGGCAGGGACGAACATCTCCCCGAAGTCAGACCCGAGGTTCTTGAGGCCGTCGGTCGGCTGAGCGCCCGTCAGAAGGCGACGGTGTTCCTTACGTACTGGGAGGGGCTCACCACCGCTGAAACGGCCGAACGTCTGGGAGTCAGTGAAGGCTCGGTCAAACGGCACCTTGCACGGGCACGCACGAAACTGAGAGGGGCGCTCAATGAGTAGTCAAGCCGATGCCCGGATCCGCGCACTCACGGTCGAATTGGCGTCGTCAGCACCGATCGCCCCACCTATGCCCGACCTCGACCGGCCCGTGCAAAGCACGTGGCGCGGACCTCGGATCGCCGCTGCGGTTGCGGCGATCGCCATCCTCGTCCCGTTGGTCACGGCAATGCTGATGACATCCCTGTCGACAAGGGACACGCCGCCTGCCGCCGATGCGGCAGCCGTGTTCAGGGCAACCGGCGCCACCCCCGTGGCTATCGTCGCCGACGACGGCGTCGTGCTCCGTGGCTACTTCTGGGAAGGTGGCTCACACGGTGTCATTCTCAACCAGGGGTTCGGGAGCGATTCGACTGAGATCATCCGGCTCGCCACGGCTGCGAACGGCGAAGGGGCGGCGGTTCTGCTGTTCGAGAGTCGAGGGCAAGGAGGATCCGACGGTTCAGCGGATCCTTCGAAGCTCGGGTCGGATCTCGTCGCTGCCGCTCGCGATCTGGCGACGCGGGGCGTCGAGTCGATGTCGATCGTCGCGTTCAGCCATTCGGCGACCGCTGCCATCGGCGTCGCAGCCGAACCGACGTCTGCGATCCGCGAAGTCGTTGCGGTCTTCCCCTTCGAGCGATATCAAGACCTGAACGCCCACGACTTCATCGGGTCGGTTCAGATCCCCGTCACGCTCATCGGAACGTCGTATCCTTCACCGTCGGGCCCCAACGTCGTGTCCCTCCTCGAGGGCGCGCCCGACCGGCTTGTCACGGCGGAGATACTCGACTTCGGTGGAGACGATATCTCGCTGATCGATGCGCACATGGAGCGACTCATCGAGGTCGTGCGTCAGCAGGCGCGCTGACGGACCAGCCGCAACGGCTCAGTGAGGGAACCCGACCCTGGCGTTGCCTGCGGTCAGCCGAACTCGATGCCTTGCGCAAGCGGGAGGTCTGTCGACCAGTTGACCGTGACCGTTTGGCGCCGCATGTACGCCTTCCACGAATCAGACCCGGCCTCCCTGCCGCCTCCGGTTTCCTTTTCCCCACCGAACGCTCCACCGATTTCAGCACCTGATGTGCCGATGTTGACGTTTGCGATACCACAGTCTGATCCCTCCGGAGAGAGGAAGCGTTCCGACGTTCGGATCGAGTCGGTGAAGATCGCCGACGACAGGCCCTGGGGGACGCCGTTGTTGACAGCCATCGCCTCTTCGAACGAATCGACCTCGATCACGTACATCATCGGTCCGAATGTCTCTTGCTGGGCGATCGGGGCGTCCTTCGGAAGTTTGACGAGTGTCGGCTCGAAGAAGAAGCCGGTCCGATCCGGCTCGTTGCCACCGGCAAGGAGTTCGCCTCCCTGTTCAAGGGCGATTGCGAGGGCGGCCTTCGTGTTGTCGACCGCACCCTGGCTCACGAGCGGACCGACGAGGGTGCCCTCATCGAGCGGGTCACCCATCGGGATGTGCCCGTATGCGTCGACCAACTTCTTCGTGAGGAGATCCGCGATGTCCGAGTGCACGATCAGCCTCCGCAACGAGGTGCAGCGCTGACCGGCCGTGCCCGCAGCGGCAAACAGCGCACCTCTGACGGCAAGATCGAGATCAGCATCGTCCATCACGATGATCGCGTTGTTCCCCCCGAGTTCGAGCAGCGAACGACCCAATCGCTTCGCTACCTGCGTTCCGACCTGCTGACCCATGCGAACCGAACCGGTCGCGGAGATCAGTGGCAGTCGTGGGTCATTCACCATCAGGTCCCCGACCGGATCCACATCGCCGACCGTGAGGTTGAACACGCCTTCGTATCCGGTTCCGTCCATGACCTCGTGACAGATGTTCTGCACCGCCACCGCGGTGAGAGGTGTCAACGGGGACGGCTTCCAGATCATCGAGTCGCCACAGACGGCGGCGATGAAGGCATTCCACGACCAGACCGCCACCGGGAAGTTGAACGCGCTGATGATCCCGACCGGTCCGAGGGGTTGCCACTGCTCGAACATCCGATGGCGCGGACGCTCGGAAGCGATAGTGAGCCCGTACAGCTGACGGGACAAACCGACGGCGAAGTCTGCGATGTCGATCATTTCCTGGACTTCGCCCTCGCCCTCTGCACGGATCTTCCCCATCTCCATCGACACAAGGGCACCGAGCGGCTCCTTGTACTCGCGCAGGGCGTTGCCGATCTGGCGCACGAACTCTCCGCGCTGCGGGGCTGGCACCATCCGCCACTCGACAAACGCATCGATCGACGCTTGGACGGCTGCCTCGTAGTCCGCTGCGTCAGCGAGGCGAACGGAACCGATCGGGGACTCGGTCGTCGGGTCGATCGATTCGATCGTTGGACCTGACCCGGGACGCCAACCGCCCGCGTACGCTCCCGATGATGCAGATTCGATCCCGAGGGCGGTGAGTACGGCGTCGCGGTTCACAGATGACTCCTTCGAGCAGAGGTGCCGTGACACGGTGCGATGCACCCTGTCACGTCGTTCAGCGCCAAGGGTAGGACAGTTCGCCTTGAGCGTGGGCCGAATTCAGCGGGCGGCGATGCACTCGATCTCGACGTTGAAGTCGCGTGGGAGTCGACTTGCTTCGACGGTGGAACGCGCCGGCTTGGCTTCACCGACGTACTCCGCGTACACAGCGTTGACACTGGAGAAATCGTCCATATCGGCCAGGAAGATCGTGGTCTTGACGATGTCGGTGTAATCCAGCCCGACGTCCCTGAGGACGGCGCCGATGTTCTTCATCACCTGGTGGGTCTCGTCGGTGATGCCTCCCGACACCTGCTCCCCCGTCGATGGATCCAACGGGACCATGCCGGACAGGAACACCAAGCCAGCGGCTTCGGTGGCCGTGCTGTAGGGGCCGAGGGCAGCGGGGCCGCTCGGTGTATCAAGGATCTTCTTCGGCATCGATTTCCTCCGGGAAACATCGCGTTGAAAGGGTCAACCGATTATCGCAGAGGCGATGCCGATACCTGATGGGGTTGGGCTCTAGGAGAAGGACTTCCCACAGCCGCAGCTGCCGGTTGCGTTCGGGTTCTCGATTGCGAAACCGGCACCCTCGAGTCCATTGTCCTTGAAGTCGATGGTTGCGCCCTCGACCATCTCGGCGCTCTCGGAGTCGACAACGACCTTGACGCCGTCTGTCGTGCTGACGATGTCGGACTCATCGATCTGGGAATCGAAGAACATGTCGTACGCGTACCCGCTGCATCCGGCTCGCTTGACTCCAAGTCGAAGCGCGCTGAGGGTGCCGCCATCGGCCTCGATGAGCTCCTTGACCTTGGCAGCAGCGTTCGATGTGAGCGTCACACCACGTGCCTGGGGTGGTCCGTCCGGCGAAAAGCGAACGTCCTTCGTAGTGCTTGAATCCTGGGCGGTCACACGAACCTCCATGTGCAATCTCGATGCGGTCTTGCATTCATGGTACAAGAACCACAAGGCATCGAAACGCATTCCTTTGTGAGGGCTGCGGAGCGATACGGTTGCAACCCTTCGTATCGCCACGCATTCGACAGGCTTACCCTTGCCACATGGTTTCTGAAGCCGACATCCGAACCGCCCTGGCGAACGTGATCGACCCCGAGTTGGGGACCGACATCGTCGACCTCGGGATGGTCGGCGACGTCACCATCGATGGCGACCGGGTCACGGTTTCCATCGCACTGACGATTGCTGCATGCCCGATGCGAGGACAGATCGAAGGCGACGTACGACGCCGCATCCTCGGAATCGATGGCGTCAACGACGTCGAGATCGAGATCGGTGTCATGTCACAGGATCAACGTACGACCCTGATGGAGCGTGCCCGCAAGCGCGCACGCGAAACCGCGAGCCCGACCGCCGTCCACCCCTCGACCCGCGTCATCGCCGTCAGCTCAGGGAAAGGCGGTGTCGGGAAGTCATCACTCAGTGTCAACCTGGCTCTCGCCATCGCATCCCAGGGCCACTCGGTCGGTCTCCTCGACGCCGACATCTGGGGCTTCTCGACCCCGCGCATGCTCGGTGCGAAGGACATCAGGCTCCACGCCAACGAGGAACGGAAGATCGTGCCGACCGTAGTCAACGGGATCCACCTCGTCTCCACCGGATTGATGATCGACGACGAGGGCACCGCCCTGATGTGGCGCGGACTCATGCTGTCAAAGGCCCTTGAGCAGTTCCTCAACGACGTAGCGTGGCCCGACGACCTCGGCTACCTCGTCGTCGACATGCCGCCGGGCACCGGCGATGTCCAGATGGCGTTGTCGCGGCTGCTTCCACAGGCAGAGATGGTGGTCGTGACGACCCCGCAGCTCGCCGCACAACGGGTCGCTGCGAGAGTGGCGGACATGGCCCGCCGATCACACATGCCGATCGTCGGCGTCATCGAGAACATGAGTGGGTTCACGACACCCGACGGCAGCCACTACCCCATATTCGGATCGGGCGGTGGGCAGGCTCTGGCCGACGAACTGAGTGTGCCACTGATCGCGTCGGTTCCGATCGATCCATCGGTCAGTGAGGGCAGCGATGCCGGGAAACCGATCGTCATCGATCGCAAGGAGTCGGCCGCGGCGCGTGCGATCATCGAAGCAGCCTCCACCATCACCACCATTCTGCCACCCCTTGCGCTCGACAACTGCATCGGGCGACTGTCAGAACTCGCTGCCCTCACGGGTGACGGGGCGTAGTCCGCCTTGTCGCGAACCGGTCAGCCGCACAGGGCCTTGACGAGCGGATAGGGATTCACCCAGTCGCTTCCCGGAGGGGCGTACTGGAAGTGGAGATGCGGCAGATAGTCCGGCGCATTCCCCGAGCTGCCGTTGTAGCCGATCACGTCACCCACTGTCACAACGCTTCCGCCGACCGCACCGTCAGCGAACGACTCGAGGTGCGCGTAGTAGTAGCGGGAGCCCGACGAACCAGCCAGGTAGATGGAGAGCCCACCGAGACTGCTGTTCGACGTCCTCGTGATCACCCCCGATTCGATTGCAGCCAGCGGGGCGTTGCGAACGGCGATCATGTCCACCCCTTTGTGGGTCCGGCCGCCCGACCTCGGCGCTCCCCACGTATCCGAGAAACTCGTTGCAGCGTTGACGGGACAGGTCTTACCGTCGGTGACGACCGGTGGCGGAGGTGGGGGTTTGGTGGTCGTCGGGGCGGACGCCACCGTCGTGCTGGTCGGTACGGAGGTCGTCGTGGTCTCCGTAGCGGTGGTGGTCGTCGTGGTTTCGTCGCTCGGAGGTCGCGTCGTGGTCGAGGCGATCGTCGTGGATGTCGCTGCAGCTGCCGCCGCTGCGGCAGCTGCCTGCCGGGCGGCCTCCTCGGCCAGTAGCCGGAGCCGTTCCTCTTCCGCTTTGCGACGGCGTTCTTCCTCTTGCACCTCGAACGCTGCAGCGATGACGTTGAAATCGCTGTCCGCTTGCTCCAGTGTGACGAGGATCTCGTCGCGAAGTGCCGTGATCTCTTCGACCAACGCACTCTGGACGACGAGGGTGGCCTCGAGTTCTCCGACGTAGTCCGTTCGAAGCTGTTCGGCGATCTCAAGACCGCGAAGGGTCGAGAGGTCGCGTTCGCTCATGAGCTTGAAGTACTCGCCCTGGATCGGAAGGTCTTCGAACCTCTTGGCAGCGAACAGGCGCTCGGTACCCGACGTTCCTCCCTGCATGTACCTGTTTCTCACAAGCTCGAGGACCTCGAGGTTCTTGTCGGCTATCTCGAGAACCAGCGCCGAGATGGAGCGCGACAGCTCCGCGATCTTCTCCTGCGAGAACCCTTCGTCCGCTACTGCCTGCTCAAACCGGGCCGTCGCCTCTTCGAGAGACGATGCGGCGTCGTTGCGTGCGTCACGAGCGGCGTCGACGTCTTCTTTGGTCAGCTCGGAGAAGGTCTGCGCGTAGGCAGGTGCGGCGAGTGCCATGACGACAGCAACGATGACGACGAACCGATTTCGCATCGCTCCCCTATCGAGCGCGTACTTCTGTCTCTTCCTCCGCCATGCCCTCCGGACACCATACCGCTGAATCCTCGGAAAGCTTCCTCACCTGCACTGCGACCTGATGCACCGCAGCCGGTCGGAGCCCGACCGGGAGACCTTCGTACACGACGTCGACGATCGCTCCGATCGTCGAAGCCCCGTTGGTGACCGCGGCGACGATCTGGCGTTCCCGTTCCAAGCGGTGGTCGATGTAGTCGGCGATGGCACGGCCGGCGTCGTCGATCGACGAACCATGCCCGGGTTCGATCCGTGACACCCCGAGATCCTGTACGAGATAGAGCGAATCGAGATAGGCGCGGGCGTCCTCGATCACGACCGTCGAGCCCTCCATGATGTGGTCACCTGTCAGAAGCGTGTCCTCGACCAGGAAACACAGATGGTCCGGGGTATGCCCCGGCGTGTGGACCGCAGTCACCGTGTGATCCCCGAAGTCGATGACGCCACCGTCGACGATCCTGAGGTCCGGGACGAACTGCGGACCATCCGCGAAGCCGTGGGCAGGAACTCCGAGTCGATCTGCCAGAGGGTTCGCCAGCGGTGCGTGGTCGGGATGCGTGTGTGTCACCAGGACACCGATGGGCGTGAGATCACCCAACGCACGGAGGATTTCGGCTACATGGACGTCGATGACAGGTCCCGGATCGACGACGAGTGCCTCACCGCCGTCGGCGAGGATGTATGTATTCGTTCCGGGTCCCGTGAACAGACCGGGATTCGGAGCGCGAACCCGTCGGATCTTCATGACCGACCCTTGAACTCGGCTGGCACAGCCCCGCCGCTCGCGACGACGGCCCTCAGACGATCGAGAATTCTCGGATCCTTCTGCGAAGGACCGGCGGCTTCGAAATCATCGTCATCGGGCATCAGAATCCGTGCTTCTGAGTCCGACACGAACAACCTCGGTTCCACCGACGGCACGGAGTCGAGATGACGCAGGCTGTCGATGACAGCCTCACACGATGGCTGCGAGCCGAGCAACCTGAGGGTCTCACGCGTCGGGAAAGCAACGTCCCAGGCTCCCCGCGTCTCGCGTTCGAGGGCGTCGTGGGGTGCCACCCATTCGATGTCGATGAGCTCATCACCGTCGATCGAGCCATTCGTGTCGGGATCGACAGCCGCCACATAGAAGCGGGTGTCGAAACGGATCGGGAAGACCTCCGGCGTGATCCAGTTGGAGAAGTAGGTCAACGCTCCGACGTCGATCGTCAAACCGGACCCTGCCACGTCGCCGAACGGGTCATCGGTGACCGGCTTCGTGACCACCCCACCCGTCGTGATCCAGATCCCCGTTTCCTCAATCAACTCGCGCATCGCCGCGATACGCCAGTCATCGCTCGTGTCGTTGAACCCGACCGGATGCGCACCGTCCTCCTCATCGACGGCTCCTCCGGGGAAGACCCACACACCGGGCATGAAACGGGACGTAAGCGGTCTCCGGACCATCAGCACTTCTAGCTCGGACGTGTCCCTGATCACGCAGACCGTCGACGCACGCCTCACCGGACGATCACCCATCGGGACGTCATGCGAGCCACGAACCAGCCACGGAGCGCCTCACGAGCCGTGGGAATGAGCAACGTGAATCCGATGGCGTCGGTGAGGAAGCCCGGCGTGAGCAGCAGCGCGCCGGCGACGAGGATCATCGCTCCGTGCACGAGGGTGTTGGACGGTGATTCCCCGTTCGCGATCTGGATGTTGAGTCGCATCCAAGTCTCTCTGCCTTGGCGTGCCACGAGCCAGGAGCCGAGCACAGCAGTGACGACGACCATTGCGAGTGTTGGCCAGATGCCTATCCACTGACCGACGACGTAGAACAGGCCGATCTCGATGATCGGGACAACGAGGAATATGAGAAACAGCCAGTTCCGAAGGCGCATGCGACAAGCGTAACGGGATGTCAACGGACGGTGACCGAACAGGGAGGCCGGACTTGAACCACGCGCATTCGGTACCGTCCCCGAACATCTCTACTCTCTGGCCATGGAACCGAGAGATCTCCCGTCTGTCGACGCTGTTGTGAGTGAGTGCGCAACGTCGTGTGAGCTGCCGACAGCGGTCATCGCCCACGTCGCAAGAATGACTGTCCAATCGGCCAGAGCGGCCCTGATCGCAGGCGACTCGAGCGACGTCGATGTCATCGCGGATGCACGGAGGGCCCTGGCCGATCTCGAGGCAGCGAGACCGAGATCGGTGGTCAATGCAACGGGTGTGCTCCTCCACACGAATCTCGGGCGCGCACCTCTGCATCGGTCGGCGGCGGGCGTCACCTCGGACCTCGGGACATCGGCGAGCAACGTCGAGATCGACATCCGTACCGGGAGACGAGCCAAGCGCCACACCTACCTGCGTTCACTCATCGAGGTCGTCACCGGTGCTGAGGACGGTCTCGCGGTCAACAACAACGCCGGTGCCCTCCTGCTCGCCCTCGCTTCGGTCGCAGGGAACGGGGGACGGATCGCCGTTTCACGCGGCGAGCTCATCGAGATCGGAGGCTCGTTCCGACTCCCGTCCCTCATGGAGGCGAGTGGCGCAGAGCTCGTCGAAGTCGGCACGACGAACCGAACACGCCTCTCTGACTACGCCGCAGTTGCAGACTCTGTCGACGCGATCTTGAAGGTGCACCCATCGAACTACCGAATCGACGGATTCAGTGAGGAAGCGTCCTACGAGGACCTGGTCGACCTTGCTCACCGCCGTGGAGTGCCGCTCGTCGCGGACGTCGGAAGCGGCCTGTTGGACGAGCAGGCCCCTTGGGTCCCGGATTCGTTGCGGTCCTGGCTGCGGTCCGAACCGGGTGTCAAACAAACGGTTGCGCTCGGGGCGGACCTCGTGTTGTTCTCCGGCGACAAGTTGCTCGGTGGACCCCAGGCGGGATTGATCGCAGGCACGCACACGGCGGTTTCTGCAGCTCGAAGTCACCCGATCGCTCGTGCAGTTCGTCTCGATGGGCCGACGATCGGTGCTCTCGCCTCGACGCTCGAGTTCTATGCAGCCAACAGGGTCCGCGAGATTCCTTTCTGGTCGATGGCGACGATGTCCATCGACGAATTGAGCTCACGGGCACGCGTCATCGCAGGCAATGTCGGTGATCAGGTCGAGATCGTGGAATCCGAAGCTGTTCCCGGCGCCGGTTCGGTACCGGGAGAAACCATCCCGTCGATAGCGATCCGAGTTCCTGGAAGCGCTGACGACGTGTGGGCGGTGATGGCGTCGATGCCGCGGCCGGTCGTCGCTACCCGTCGTGATGGTGC
>CAYTWC010000018.1:0-5493 GCA_964441975.1 uncultured Acidimicrobiaceae bacterium
GCGGGAAACGCGGCGTGGCGAGCGACAGCATCATCATCAAAGGCGCGAGGGAACACAACCTCAAGAACGTCGAGATCGAGCTCCCGCGCGAGAAACTCATCGTGTTCACGGGGCTGTCGGGTTCCGGGAAGTCATCGCTCGCATTCGACACCATCTACGCCGAGGGGCAGCGGCGGTATGTCGAGAGTCTGTCGGCATACGCCCGCCAGTTCCTCGGACAGATGGACAAACCAGATGTCGACTTCATCGAGGGTCTGTCGCCCGCGATCTCCATCGACCAGAAGACCGCCAGTCGCAATCCGCGGTCGACGGTCGGGACCGTCACCGAGATCCATGACTATCTCAGACTGCTGTTCGCGAGGATCGGGGTACCCCATTGTCCGAACGACGGCAATCCCGTGTCGCGCCAATCGCCGCAACAGATCGTCGACCGAATCCTCGAGCTCGAGGACGCGACCCGCTTCCAGATCCTCGCACCCGTCGTCAGAGGTCGGAAGGGTGAGTACGACCAGCTGATCGAGGATCTGGTGAAGGACGGATTCTCTCGCGCACGGATTGACGGAGAGGTCGTCGACCTCACGTCGGACGAACTCGAACTCGCTCGCTACGAACAGCACACGATCGAGGTGATCGTCGACCGACTCGTGCGCAAGAAGGGCATCGACCGGCGTCTCACGGACTCGATCGAAACGGCGCTCGAGCTCGCAGATGGCACCGCATTGGTGGACATCGAGGATGGGCCGACGTTGTCGTTCTCACAAGCGTTCGCCTGCCCCGAGTGTGGCCTCTCGTTCGAGGACCTCCAGCCGCGGAACTTCTCCTTCAACAGCCCGTACGGAGCTTGCGATGCATGTTCGGGCATCGGCACGCGTTTCCAGGTCGATGCCGAGTTGGTGGTACCGCAGCCCGATCTTTCCCTCGCGGACGGTGCGATCGCACCGTGGCGCGGGCGACACCGGATGACGTACTACCAACGGCTCATCAAGTCGGTCGCCGAGGTCAATGGTGTCGATATCGACGCTCCTTGGTCATCGTTGACCGACGACGAGCGCACGCTGTTTCTCCGGGGCGACGAAGGCTCCGCCTACACCGTCAGATACGAGAATCGCTTCGGGCGCCAACGTTCGTATGACGCTGAGTACGAGGGGGCGCTCAGCTGGGTCGAACGTCGCTATGCCGGTGCGGAATCCGACGGGGCGAGGGCGCAATACCAGCAGTACATGCGAGAGATCCCGTGTGCGACCTGTCAGGGAGGCAGGCTCAATGCGATTTCACTGGCTGTCACGATCGATGGTCGGAATATCGCTGAGGTTTCGTCCCTCAGCCTGACCAAGGCGCTGGGGTTTCTCACCGCGATCGACCTTGACGAGCGGGACGCAACGATCGCTGACCCGATCGTCAAGGAGATATCCGAGCGACTCAACTTCATGGTCGCCGTCGGGCTCGACTACCTGACGCTTGCCCGGTCGGCGGCGACGCTCGCGGGTGGAGAGGCACAGAGAATCCGTCTCGCGACACAGATCGGTTCCGGCCTCGTTGGTGTCCTCTACATCCTCGACGAGCCCTCTATCGGACTCCACCAACGTGACAACCAGCGGTTGATCGAAACGCTGCTTCGTCTCCGAGACCTCGGGAACACGTTGATCGTGGTTGAGCATGACGAGGACACGATCCGGATCGCCGACCACATCGTCGATATCGGCCCGGGTGCGGGTGAGCACGGGGGCGCGATCGTCGCCCAGGGGACCGTCGCCGACGTCGAGGCGGAGGCCCTCTCGATGACCGGTCAGTATCTGGCTGGGAACCGCTCGATCCACGTCCCGACCACCCGTCGGGTCGATCGTGACGAACTCGTCACGATCAAGGGCGCCTCGGAGAACAACCTGAAGGACATCGATGTCTCCTTCCCGCTTGGCACCCTGACCGCGGTGACCGGGGTGTCAGGCAGCGGCAAATCGTCTCTCGTCCAGCAGATCCTGAGCAAGTCGCTTCACGAGTCGCTCCATGGGTCGCGTCAGCGGGCAGGACGTCACAAGAAGACCGAGGGTCTGGACCTGATCGACAAGGTGATCAACATCGACCAATCGCCGATCGGGCGAACGCCGCGTTCGAATCCGGCGACCTACACGAAGGTGTTCGACCTGATCCGTCAGCTCTTTGCCTCGACCGAGGATGCACGCATCCGTGGCTACAAGCCCGGACGGTTCTCGTTCAACGTCGCAGGCGGGCGGTGTGAGTCATGCAAGGGTGACGGGACACTCAAGATCGAGATGCACTTCCTCCCCGATGTCTATGTGCCGTGTGACACCTGCAACGGCCTCCGATACAACCGCGACACGCTCGAGGTCAAGTTCAAGGGCCACTCCATTGCGGATGTCCTCGATATGTCGATCGAAGAAGCCGTGACCTTCTTCGAGCACCAACCCCGGATCTCCCGTGTCCTCGGCACGCTGTTCGACGTCGGCCTCGGCTATGTGCGCCTCGGCCAGCCGGCTCCGACCCTGTCGGGTGGTGAGGCACAGCGGGTGAAACTGGCGTCCGAACTCGGTAAGCGTTCGACAGGCAGGACCTTCTACATCCTCGATGAGCCGACGACCGGTCTGCACTTCGAAGACATCCGCAAACTGCTCGGCGTGCTCCAACGGCTCGTTGACACCGGCAACACGGTGGTTGTGATCGAGCACAATCTCGATGTCATCAAGTCGGTTGACTGGGTGATCGATCTCGGCCCTGAGGGCGGCGACGGTGGCGGTGAGGTCGTCGCTGTGGGAACTCCCGAAGACGTGGCAGAGGTTCCGGCGAGCTACACCGGGAAGTTCCTCAGAGAGGTTCTGACCGCGAAGTAGCAGTCATCGAACGGATCAGGGCAGTCGCCCAGAGCACCGCCAGAGCGATCAGCGCGACGTTCCGTGCAACGACCTCGACTGCCCATAGCATTGAGTCCGGTTCGTAGACCGCGATCGACGCAAACGCGAGGACGCCGGCGACGATGTACGTGCGTCGCAAGGGCAGTGCGAGCATCGCGACGAACGGGGCGATCCACCAGATGAACTGTGTCGACGACAGCGGGCTCGCCAGCAGGATTCCGAGGATCGTGATCCCGATTGCCGATCGGGTCGACCGAAGCGGCAGCCGTAGGGCACCGACAAGCCCCACCCCGATCAGCGCGATCCCTGGGAGCGCGTTCACGAACACGGCGATCGGGGGGACATCGATGTAGAGCGCTCCGGCAGACGGGCCCGTCCCGAGCGCGGCACCGGTGATGTGGCGGAACAAGATCGTCAGGCTCCCGACCAGTGTTTCGGTGTGGATGCCGTCGAACTCGCGACCGACCTGGAACCCCTCGAGCGACGCGACGATCGCAAGGATCGCAAGTGACACCGCGACCGTGCCGATCGCGACTGCGCGTTTCCCCAGCTTCCACGGCATGAGCACCAGGGCGATCGGCCATCCCTTTCCGAGGGTCGCGGCGACCGTGAGCACGACACCCCGTGCGATGTGTCCCACGACGAACGCGAGAAGTCCTGCGACGGCGAGGATCTCGATCCATGGCTCGAGCCGGAACAGGACGAGTGGGAGGAGCGGTGCCGACACGACAACGAAACGAAATCCCGGGGGGTCCTGGTCGTCGAGACGGTCCACCCACAACGCCGTGAGGACGAAGAGCGGTGTCATGAACAGTGGCCAGAGCAGCCACATCGACACACCCGTGACCTCGCTCGCGAAACCGACGACGATGATCGGGACGACACCGATCGGGAGGTGTTCGAAGGGGAAGTCCACGTACGGGACCGACCCGTCCAGGATCGAGTCGGCGATTGCCTCGTACGCCCTGATATCGGAGACGAGCCCCGTTCTCAGGACGTCGTTGATGTCGAGGATCGCAAACACGTATGAGATGACGAACGCAAACACCGCGGCGGTACTCGCCGTGAGGAGGAGATGGCGCGACCGCTCCTGCGCTGCGAGGTCGGTTGTGGGTTCCGTCATATGGTGTGGCACGCTATAGGACTCATGGACGAACACGAAGCACCCATCATGGGGGATTGGGATCCGATCGCAGAGTGGTGGTCGAGCGAGATCGCGGATGATCCCATATACGCATCCGACGTCCACCCGCTGTATTCGTCCCTGGTCGCAGGATGCTCGGGACGGTTCGCTGACCTCGGATGTGGTGAGGGGCAGGCGATGCCGATGACCGGGCCGGGAACCATCGGGATCGACCTGTCGCAGTCCTTGCTCGCAACGGCAGCTACCAAAGGGCCATGTGTCCGGGCGTGGTTGCCCGATCTCGCGTGTTTCAGGGATGGGGTATTCGACCACGCAGGATCGATCTACCTCGTCGATCTCATTCACGACGAGGAGAAGTTCTTCGCCGAGACCGCACGGACCGTCCGAACAGGCGGGACGTTGACGATCGTCATCAATCATCCTGTGTATACCGCGCCGGACTCGGCCCCGATCGCCGACACGGACGGTGAGGTCTTGTGGCGGTGGGGTCATTATCGATCGCGAGGGGCCAGTGCTGAACCAGCCGGCGACCGGTCGGTGGTGTTCCACCACCGACCTCTCGACGTGCTCCTGAATTCCGCAGCCTCACACGGGTGGTCGCTCGATCGACTCGTCGAGCAGCCCCTCTCCGAGGCAGCCATTGCCTCCGTGCCCGGGTACGAGGGCCAAGGGGCGATCCCGCGACTTCTCGGTGCCAGATGGATCAACGCCGGAGGTCTCGGCGCGCCCGACGCGTCGTAGGCGCTCGGTACCATTCGGGGATGCTGCAAAGACCACCGCCGGCGAGCGTCCCGGACAAACCCGGGGTCTACATCTTCCGCGATGAGCACGGCAGACCGCTCTACATCGGGAAAGCCAAGTCACTTCGCAAACGGACCGCGAACTATTTCGGGTCGGATCTCCAGCCGAGGACCCGGGCGATGGTCGATAGCGCTGCCGATCTCGAGTGGATCGTCACCGAGTCCGAGATCGCCGCTCTGATGCTCGAATACTCACTCGCCCAGGAGCACCAACCCCTGTTCAACGTCCGGCTCAAGGACGACAAGTCGTTCCCGTACCTTGCGATCACGCGCGACGACGAGTGGCCGAGAGCAAGGGTCATGCGCGGCACCAAACGAAAAGGCGTCGAATACTTCGGACCCTACGCCCGGGCGTATGCGATCCGTCAAACACTCGACGGTCTCCTGCGGACGTTCCCCGTGCGAACGTGCACCGATGCGAAGTTCGGACGCCACGAAGCGGCCGGTCGTCCGTGCTTGTTGTTCCACATAGAGAAGTGCTCGGGTCCGTGCGTCGGAGAGGTGACCGCGGAGGAATACAAGGCTCATGTCGATGGGCTGGCCTCGTTCCTCAGCGGCAACAGTGAATCGTTGATCGATGATGTTTCGGATGCGATGCGTGAAGCGTCCGCCGCCCAGGAGTTCGAGCAGGCTGCTCGGCTGCGAGACAAAGACGAGAACGCTGTCTGGTATTTGGTCAGAG
>CAYTWC010000018.1:5503-14839 GCA_964441975.1 uncultured Acidimicrobiaceae bacterium
CCCTCGACGGAGAGTTCGGCGTCGAGCTTGCCGTTGAACACGCGGCGCGTGAACGTCGCGCCGGCGCCGCTGCTCTCGACGTTGGTGCAGTCGGAAACGAAGGCGCAGTCGAGGGCCGCTGCGATGCGCGGAGCGCTCGAGCGACAAGAACTCGTGACCGACAAGCGCGAGGACTTCGATGTGATCGCGTTCGACGAGGATGATCTCGAGTTCGTCCTCGTGATACTGCATGTGCGCCACGGTCGCGTCACTGGGCGAAAGACGACGGTCGTCGACCGTGTGGAAGATCTCACCAGTTCTGAATTCGTCGGCAGGATGCTGGCCCAGATCTATGGCGCTGCCACGCCACCGCCACAGGTGCTCGTCCAAAAGCTGCCCGACGATGTCGATCTGTGGGCAGAGTGGTTGGCATACCGCAGGGGGAGTGGGGTTTCGCTACGGGTTCCACAACGAGGCGCAAAGCGGCGGATCATGGACACAGCGCGGGTCAACGCTGGCGAGGAATTCAACCGGCACCGCCTCAAGCGTCACTCCGACCACAACGCGCGGGCGAGGGCACTGCGAAGCCTGCAGGAGGTCCTCGACCTCGCGGAATCGCCGCTGCGGATCGAGTGCTACGACATCTCGACCATCCAAGGAAAGCACACCGTGGCCTCGATGGTGGTCTTCGAGGACGGACTGCCCAAGAAGAATCAATACCGGCGGTTCAAGATCAAGACGATCGAGGGCCAAGACGACTTCGCGGCGATGGAAGAGGTGATCCGGCGACGGTTCTCGGCGTACCTGGCCGAGCGTCGACTCCCCCTTGAGGAACAGGGCCGATTCTCCTACCCACCGAGCCTTGTGGTCATCGACGGCGGGAAGGGACAGCTGGGGCGCGCCGTGAAGGTCATCAACGAGTATGACCTCGACATCCCGGTGATCGGTCTCGCCAAGAAGCTCGAGGAGGTGTTCGTTCCCGGTCGGGCAGACCCGATCGTGATCGACAGGGGTGAGGAGTCGCTGTACCTCCTGCAACGGGTCCGGGATGAGGCACACCGATTCGCGGTCACGTACCACCGCCAACTCAGGGCCCGATCGATGGTGGACTCGATCCTCGACGATGTCGAGGGGATCGGGCCCGGGCGGAAGAAGGCGTTGATCAGGCACTTCGGTTCGGTCAAGAAGATGAGAGCTGCGTCACGAGACGACCTCGCATCCGTGATACCCGATAGTGTGGCGACTGCACTGTATGAGGCACTTCACGGAGGGGGTATCGCACGATGACCGACAACGTCGACGGTCCGAACGTCGTCATCATCACCGGCTTGTCGGGCGCGGGACGCTCTCACGCGGCCAACGTGCTCGAGGACATCGGCTATTTCGTGGTCGACAACCTTCCGATGGAGATGATCCCCGAGCTCGTTGCCCGTGTTGGCGCGAGTGAAGGCGGTCGGCGCCGCATCGCTGCGGTTGCAGACACACGGTCGGGCATGAGTGCGGAAACGCTCGAGCGCACACTCGTGGATCTCAGGAGAGCCGGCCTCCCGACAACGGTGCTGTTCCTCGATGCCGACAACCGGGCCCTCGCTCGCCGATTCGAGGAGACCAGGCGCCCACACCCCGTCGAAGACGAGTCGCTCGAGGATTCGATCGCAAAGGAACGGCAGGCGTTCGAAGGTGTTCGCGCTGCATCGGACGTGATCGTCGATACCTCTGACCTCAGTGTGCACGACCTCCGTGGCAAGTTGCGGGAGGCGTTCGAGGACGCCGACACGAAACACACGATGCGCGTCGACGTGACGAGCTTCGGGTTCAAGCGGGGTCCGCTGCGCGTGGTCGACATCATGTTCGACGTCCGGTTCCTCCCGAATCCGTATTGGGTGCCCGAGCTGCGGGACCTCACGGGTCTCGACGAGCCGGTCAGGGACTACGTGTTCAGCCACCCTGAAGCAGGAGAGTTCCTCGACAAGGTGAATGAGATGTTGGACTTCCTGATCCCGCACTACGTCGCCGAGGGGAAGTCGTATCTCACGATCGGCATCGGTTGCACCGGGGGACAACATCGAAGCGTCGCCCTCACCGATGCCATCGGCAGACACCTCTCCGAAGCGGGGGTTGCGACGGCCGTTCACCACCGCGACATGCCGACCCGATGACGTACGAGGGGACAGCTCCCGAAGCCTTGCTCCAGGCCATCGATCTCACGGTGGACGGACCGCACGTCGTCGCGATCGGTGGCGGTCATGGTCTGTCGAAGGCGCTGCAGGCCGCGCTCCACTACGCGGGTCGGGTCGATGCGATCGTCTCGGTCGCAGACAATGGTGGCTCAAGTGGCCGATTGGCCGATCTCGACATCCCATCCCCGGGAGACATCCGCAAGTGTTTGCTTGCCCTGACCCCTGATGAGTCGATATGGAAGCAGATGTTCGGGTACCGCTTCGAGGGAGCCGACGTTGCAGGTCACTCGCTCGGAAACCTGATTCTGGCCGCCCTTGCCGATATCGAGGGGGGATTCGAGCAGGCGCTGATACGGGCAGAGAGCCTTCTCAAGGCGTCAGGGTCGGTGATCCCCGTTGCCCAGGAGCACCTGACACTCGTCGCCGAAGCGGACGGCCATGTGCTTGAGGGCCAGGTGACCGTGCAGCGTTTCCGCGGCCGGATCGACTCGGTCGACGTCCTTCCGGCAAGCGCCGCAGCGTCCCCGCGGGCTGTTGCAGCGATCGAATCGGCCGACCAGATCCTGCTCGGTCCCGGCAGCCTGATGACGTCGACGATCGCGGCACTTCGAGTCCCTGGGATCACCGAAGCGATCAACCGGTCTTCGGCCCGACTCGTGTATGTGGCCAACCTCATCACGCAGGACGGTGAGACATTCGGCATGGACGGGATCGACCATCTCGACGCCTTGTTGCGCCTTACTGGACTGCGCCCGCCGAGTGCTATCGTCGCCCATGAACAGGAAATGGAGATTTCCCCACCACTGCAACCGGTCACGTTCGATGAGGAAATCCTCGCGACGTTCGGCGCCGACTTGACAACGGCCGATCTGGTTGACGAATCCGAGACGTGGCCGAGCCACGATCCAAACAAACTTGGGAGGGTTCTCGGGGTGATCGCACGATGACGCTCAGGAGCGCAACATGAAGGTAGCCATCAACGGATTCGGGAGGATCGGAAGGAATTTCTTCCGAGCATCCAAGGGGGGATCGATCGCGACCGATCTCAGAAAGGCGCTGTCGACGGTCGACATTTCGGATTCGGAATCGATCGCATCGGCGTGGCGCGGCGTCGTCGGTGCGCTCGAACCGATCGACATCGTTGCGATCAACGACCTTGGTGATGTGTCGATGAACGCTCACCTGCTCAAGTACGACACCGTCCACGGCACCTATCCAGGAACCGTCGAGGTCGTCGATGGCGACATCGTCGTCGATGGCGATCGTTTCAAGGTCTTCGCCGAGCGTGATCCTGAGGCGCTGCCGTGGGCCGAGCTCGGTGTCGATGTTGTCATCGAATCCACGGGTGTTTTCCGCACCCACGAGAAGGCTTCCAAGCACCTCGCCGCGGGTGCGAAGTACGTCGTGGTGTCCGCACCGATGGGCGATCCCGATGTGTCGGTCGTGCTCGGTGTCAACGATGATGCTCTCGATGTCGAGAACCACCGCATCATCTCCAACGCCTCGTGCACGACCAACTGTCTCGCACCGATGGCGAAGATCATCGACGAGGCCTTCGGGATCGAACAAGGCATGTTCACGACGGTGCACGCGTATACGAACGACCAGAGTCTGTCGGACGTGATGCACTCGGACCCCCGACGCGCGCGGGCTGCCGCCCAGAACATCATTCCGACTTCGACCGGCGCTGCGTCCGCCGTCGGGAAGGTCCTTCCCACACTCGACGGCAAACTGTCGGGTACGGCGCTGCGTGTCCCGGTCGCCGACGGTTCGATAACCGACTTCGTTGCGACGGTGTCGCGTCCCATCTCCGTGGCCGAGGTCAACGCAGCGTTCAAGGCTGCAGCCGATGGGCCGCTCCGAGGAATCGTCCGATACACCGAGGACGAAATCGTGTCGTCCGACATCGTGGGCGACCCGCACTCGGTGATTCTGGATGCCGCATCGACGATCGTGTCTGGGAATTCCGTCAAGGTCTTCGGTTGGTACGACAATGAGTGGGGCTATTCGAGTCGACTCGTCGATCTCTGCCGCAAACTTGCTTGACGGGATCCCGACGCTCAGCGACGTCGAGCTCGACGGCTCGACCGTCTTGGTGCGTGCCGATCTGAACGTGCCGCTCAGCGGGGGAGAGGTCGCTGACGACTTCCGGATTCGAGCGAGCCTCGAAACGTTGAACGAGGTCCGATCACGTGCCGATCGGGTGATCGTGATGAGTCATCTCGGGAGACCGAATGGTGTCGATCCGGCGTTCACGCTCGGACCGGTCGCCGAACGACTCCAGGACCTCATCGGCGAGCGGGTCGTCCTTGCTCCCGGGGTCGTCGGAGATGCTGTCGACTCCGCCATTGCCGAGGCGCCTGCGGCTGCGATCGTGATGCTGGAGAACACCCGGTTCGAGCCAGGAGAATCGTCCAACGACGGATCGTTGGCGGACTCGCTCGCCGGTCTCGCAGACGTGTTCGTGAACGATGCGTTCGGGACCGCACACCGGGCCCACGCATCGAACGTCGGCGTTGCAACGCGGTTGCCCTCTGCAGCGGGCCGCCTCTTGGAGGCGGAACTCGTTGCGTTCGACAAGCTCCTTGTCGGTGATGCGCATCCGTATGTCGTGATCATGGGTGGAGCCAAGATCTCCGACAAGCTCAAAGTCATCGAGAACCTGCTCCCGAAGACCGATCTGATGCTCATCGGCGGCGGGATGTGTTTCACGCTGCTGAAGGCAGCCGGGTTCACCGTGGGCGACTCGCTCGTCGAGGACGAGATGCTCGACACCGTGCACGACCTTCTCCGATCCGAGCACGGGGACAAGATCGTGCTCCCGCGCGATGTCGTCGCAGCGCATGGTTTCGCCGAGGACGCAGAACACGTCACGGTGCCTGTGGCAGACATCCCGGACGGATGGATGGGTCTCGACATCGGCCCCGTGACCGTTGAGCGGTTTGCTGGTGCCGCCAGTCAGGCGGAAGCGGTCTTCTGGAACGGACCGATGGGAGTCTTCGAGTGGGAAGCATTCAGATCGGGGACGGAGGCTGTGGCCAGTGCGGTTGCAGCGAGTCCCGGCTACACCGTCATCGGAGGCGGTGACTCGGTGGCAGCGATACGTATGCTCGGACGGGAGAACGATGTGACCCACGTGTCGAGTGGCGGTGGGGCAGGGCTCACCATGCTGGAGGGGTCTCCACTCCCAGGTGTCGAAGCTCTCGTGAGGAGAACGTGATGAGTCGTAAGAACATGATGGCAGGGAACTGGAAGATGAACGCGAACCATCTGGAGGCGATCCAGATGGTCCAGAAACTCAGCTACCGGCTCGACCTGCCGGACTACGAACGGGTCGAGGTCGTCGTGTGCCCACCCTTTCCATCCTTGCGCTCGGTGCAGACGGTGATCGAGACCGATCACCTTCCGATACGCCTCGGTGCCCAGAACGCCGATTGGCACGACAAGGGTGCGTTCACGGGCGAGATCGCTCCGTCGATGCTTGCAAAGCTCGGCGTCAAGTACGTGATCGTCGGCCACTCCGAGCGCAGGGAGCTCTTCGGGGAAACCGATGAGGTCGTCCGGCAGAAGCTCTCTGCGGTTTTCGCCGCGGGCATGGTCCCGATTCTGTGTGTCGGGGAGACCGAACAAGAACGCGAAGCGGGCGGAGCTGAAGACAAGGTCACACGCCAAGTGACCGAGGCCCTCAAAGGCGTCAGTTCGGATCTCGTGGCGCAACTCGTCATCGCGTACGAACCGATCTGGGCCATCGGTACAGGGAAGACTGCCAGCGCCGACGACGCCGGTGCCATGTGCGGACTGGTCCGCTCAACGGTCCGGTCAATCGCCCCGTCCGCCGCAGAGGAGGTTCGAGTCCTCTACGGGGGGTCCGTGAACCCGGGAAACATCGCAGGCCTGATGGCGAAGGCCGACATCGACGGTGGGCTCGTCGGTGGTGCATCGCTCGATCCCGACTCGTTCGCATCGGTTGTCAGGTACTGGGTGTGACGGTGTGACCCAGTACCGGCTCGCCTGTTCCTTCGACGTCCTCCGTCGGATCGGATGGTCGGACGACGAGCTCGGTCTCCATATCGATGACGTGTTCGAGCGGCTCCGCCAGAGCACGGAGGTGCGGCGGGTCGAGTCCGAGGCCGACCTCGACACAGGCCGGACGTCGCTGTCGGTCGATATCGAGTCGTGGGAGCCAAACCGGAAACAGCACGGGCGGACGATCCTGTCTGTCGCGATCAGGGCGGCCGGGGCCCGTCACCAGGGGATCTTTTCCGTGACTGAGGAGGCAAGCCTTTTCGGCAGCAGGTCCGGTTCGTGGTCCCCGCTCCGTGGCGCGGTGTGGCGGTTGCGGCGATCCGAGATCGAGGTTTTGTCGGAGCGGTGACGGTCTAGTGTGGCCCCATGACCGAACATGAAATCGTGCTTGTCCGTCACGGACAAAGCGAATGGAACCTGAGCAACATCTTCACCGGCTGGACGGACGTGCCGCTCACCGAACAGGGGGTCGCCGAGGCTCGTGCTGCCGGCCAGTTGATGGCTGCCGAAGGAATCGAGTTCGATGTGCTCCACACGTCACTCCTGAGCCGAGCCATCGACACCGCGAATCTCGCGTTGTCGGAGATGGATATGGGTTGGCTCCCGGTCCATAGGCACTGGCGGCTCAATGAACGCCACTACGGCGATCTCCAGGGAAAGAACAAGAAGGAGACCGCGGATCTGCACGGTCTCGATCAGGTGAAGATCTGGCGACGTTCATACGACACACCGCCGCCCGCACTCGACACTTCCGATCCGAGGCACCCGGCGAAGGACCGGCGATATGCCGATCTTGCTCCCGAGTTGGTACCCGCGACCGAGTGCCTCGCCGATGTGGTCGATCGGATGCTGCCGTACTGGTACGACCGGATCGTTCCCGACCTGCTTGCAGGCAAGACCGTCCTCGTCGTAGCGCACGGCAACAGCTTGCGGGCGCTCGTCAAGCACCTCGACGGGATCTCCGACGACGAGATCTCGGGGTTGAACATTCCGACGGGGATCCCGCTTCGCTATCAACTTGACAAGAATCTTAAGGTTTTGTCGGCCGGCTACCTCGGCGACGAAGCGGCAGCAAAGGCTGCTGCAGACGCTGTTGCGAAGCAAGCTGGTGTCTAGATCTTGGCAAGTGTCGCGAGATAGATAGTTAAGACGACATTACCTTGTCTTGCATATTGCTTTAGGTTTCGGCATACTGGCTCGATCAGACAGCGACTGGTTCGGGACAGGAAGGCCGCAATTCCAATGCATGCATCGTGGCATCGCCGATGGGGCGCCTTCTTAACGATTGCCTTAATAGTCGCGTTGGTTGCAGCCGCATGTGCGCCCGAACCCGACGATGCCGCATCAGGCACGATCCTCGAACCGACCACCGTCGCGAGCGTCGTGGCGTCCACGACGAGTTCGTCGACCACGACGGAGCCTTTGCCCCAGCGCCCGTATGGCGGCGACGTCGTCATCGGTGACGACCAGGAGCCGCCCACGTTGAACATCTTCGTGCCCGGTGGCGACAGCTCCGTCGCTGCCCGGATCGGTCAGGCGTATCTCGCCGGTGTGCAAGAAATCGATGGCAACACCCTCGCTCTGATTCCCGAACTTGTCGAAGAGCTGCCGACCGTCGGCAACGGCGGTGTCGTTGTCAATCCTGACGGCACGATGACGGTCAAGTATGCGATACGAGACGAGGCCGTGTGGTCGGATGGTGTTCCGATCTCGGGTGAGGACTTCCAGTTCACGCTGGACACGATCCTGGATCCGGAACTGCCGATCTCGCGGACGGTATACGAGACCGTCATCTCGTCGGCCTACTCGGACAAGACGTTCGAGTTCACGCTTGCCAGGCCGACCGTCCAGTTCGAGCTGCTCTTCAACACGATCATCCCGAAGCACGCTGTCGCGGGAACCGACTTCATCGCGGACTGGAACGACGTCATGTGGCCGTCGGCAGGGCCGTTCATCCTGACGGAATGGTCCAAAGGGGAGCACCTCGTCCTCAAGCGGAACGACTCGTACTGGAAGACCGACCCCGTGACCGGACAACAGCTTCCCTATCTCGACGAAGTCGTATTCCAATTCATACCTTCGACCGAGGCGCTGGTGAACGCGTTCAAAGCGCGAGAGGTCGACGTGATCCAGCCACCTCCGAATACGGACACCATCCAACAGCTCCAGGCGCTTGAACCAGCAGGTGCCAGGGTCGAGGTGCTCTCTGGTCCGGTTTGGGAGCATCTCAGCTTCCAATTCGGCCAGGGACGCCTCGAACGAAATCCCGACAGTTGCAGCGAGAGTCTCAGCTTGCGCACAGCCGTCGCCCATGCGATCGACCGAGCCACATTGACCGACGAGCTTCTCGCCGGTCAGGTCGAACCGATGAGTTCCTATGTCGAGGCCTACAGCCCGACTCTTTCGAACGCGAATTGGGCGAAGTACGAGGCGGATGTGGGCAAGGCATCGGAGGCCTACCTGGCGGCGGTCGCGGAGACGGGAAAGGAATGCAAGGTCGTTTTCACGACGACCTCCAACAACGATGCGCGGGTGAAGATGTCCCAGTTGTTCGTTTCGATGTTCGAAGCGGCAGGGATCCCATACGCGAACGCACTCGAGGACAGCCAGCTGTTCGTAGGGGAAACCCTGAGTGCCGGACGGTTCGATCTCGCCGAGTGGGCGTGGATCGGGTCACCGGGTGTCTCGGGTCTCGTTGCCTCCTTCGATCTGTTCGACCCGGAGGCGCCTCCTCCGACAGGGTCGAACTACTACCGATGGGGTGCGGAGGGTTCAGATGGTGTGAACGACGTGTCGGAGCGGTTCGCCGTCCTCAGGGATGAAGCCAACGCCACCGTCGACGAGGAGCAGTTGAGGCTCATCGTCGAGGAGGCCGAAGCGATCCTGGCCGACAATCTGGTGATCATTCCGCTGTACGCCCGTCTCGTGGCCGCCGCTGTGTGGGCAGATGAGATAGCCGGTTTCAAACACAACCCGACGCAGGCGACGGACACCTGGAACATCGAGGAGTGGTATAGACGCGACGGCTGACGCTGTTGAGAACCAAGAGCGAAGATTCAAGAGCCAAGAGCCAAGAGCCAAGAGCCAAGAGCCAAGAGCCCGCCGGAAACTCCGTTTCCGGACTGACTTCTCAAATCTGGGATCTGGGATC
>CAYTWC010000019.1:0-14509 GCA_964441975.1 uncultured Acidimicrobiaceae bacterium
AGCTGGTCTGCGACCTCGGGCACGTTCGAGACGAGGTCGACTGCCTTGCGGATCAGGTCGGCGAACTCGACGAGCCCAAGTCGCTGCTTCTCCGTGCGGAAAGCCGTGACAGCGGCTAGTAGCTCGAGTCGCGTGGGCCATGGGCCGTCCGGATCGGGATCGGCTGGCGCAAGCTGCACGAGGTCTTCAGGGTTCCTCAGATGGCGGTCGAGCGCATCGTTGAGTTCGAGGATGTCGTCGACGCGCTGTTTCATCGCGGTGAGGTCGAGGTCGGTCGTGAGATGGCGCAGCACCAGCTGCCCGAGCTCGGACCGGTGCCCGTCGTCGAGGAGCAGGGAGGTCCCGTCGTAGCCGACCAGCGCCCCGAACTCATCGAGGATCGATGCCGCGAATCCGTGGTAGGTCGAGACCTCAACCTCTTCACCTGAGGCGCTCGATCCGATCCGCTCACGGAGACGGGTGCGGAGCTCATCGGCTGCCTTCACGGTGAAGGTGACGCCGAGTGCCCTCGTCGGTGGGGTACCGGCGTTGACGAACTGTGCAAGACGTTCGACGATCGTCGTGGTCTTCCCGGTACCGGCTCCCGCCGCCACCCGGAGGTGATACGGCGGATAGTCGATGATTCGCTGTTGTTCCTCGGTCGGTGTGAACGTCATGTCGAGAAGGCCTCGCGTCCTTGCTTCTGCGCAGGGCATACCGCAGCGAAGTCGCACCGGTCGCAGTGAGCGTTCACGACAGGTTCGAATTCCTCGGCGCGGATCGATCGGGCGATCTCGATCAACCTCTCCCTGACCTCCCCGAGGTTCGACATGTCGAACTCCCGGGTGGCGATGGAGTCCTTTCGCGGTTTCGCCGACGGGTACCAGAAGGATGCGCCGACGACGGATCCATTGCTCGTGATCTCCGGGTCTTCACCCGCCGCAATGATGTAGTAGCCGAGCTGGAGCGACTTGGCAGCATCGCTCACCGTCATGGGCGTCTTCGAGGTCTTGTAGTCGATGACCGTCAGATTGTCGGCGACTCGTTCGATTCGATCGGCTTTGCCTCGCCACGTCGTGTCATCGAGATCGGCGACAAGCTCACGTTCGAGCGTGAGTGGCTCCGCGGAGGTGGGCCACTTCCCGTACAGATTCTCGAGGACGCCCCGGGCCCTTCGCAGCCATGCCGCACCGACGGCGTCTGTTCCGAATCCGAGCTCGGGCCACACAGCGTCGAGATGGTCGAGCCCCTCTTCGAGTGTCGAACGTCTTCGGCCATCCGCAACAGCGCCCCCTTCTGCTCGTTCGAGTACCGTGTGGATCAGGTTGCCGAACTGCAGATATACCGACTCGGAGTCCTTCCTGGTCCCGAAGCGTTCGAGGGCATATTTGCGCGGGCATTCGTCGTATGTGTTCGCCTGGGAGGGTGATGAGACATGCCCAGGGTCGACGAATCCGGAATCGGCGCCCCGCTCGGCCACGCCGTAGCGGAGGCGCTGATCGACGAACCCGTGGTCGGACGCCGCTGCAAGGACAGTCAGCGACGCGAGTCGATCCACGTCGTCCGTCGCCGTGCTCCGCAGCCTCCGCCGCAGCATGGCCTCGTACCCGCGGTGAGTGAGCGGCCGATCGAAGCGTGCCGGTTTCACAGGATCCGCGACTTGGGACAGGAAGCGGCTGGGTTCGATCTGCTGCGAGGGACCGTCGAGCGCGGTGGCGGTCCACACGACTCGATTCGTTGCGCGGGTCATCGCGGTGTACGCGAGCCTGCGTTCCTCGTTGAGCCGGAACTGGATGTATTCGGCGGGATCCTCGGGAAGGTGTGGATTGAGAAGCCGCGTTCGCAGCATCGAGTCCTTCGCGCGAAGATCGGGAAGGAGCCCCTCGACGGCATGAGCGATGTACACGACATCGAACTCGGTGCCCTTCGACCGGTGCAACGTTCCGATCGTCACACCCTGCCCCGGGGCGGATCGAAAACTGAACAGCGCATCGGCCTCGATATCTGAGGAGGAGGACAGGTGATGTTGGTCGAGCAGTGTTCCCTCGTCGGATCGCTCACCGAAACGGGCGACCGCCTGTGAGAACGCAGACCAAGCTCTCCGGTCTGCGATCCGAGTCTTGTCCGTTGCGATGACGCGAAGACCGGGCAAACGCATCCACAGGTTCCAAAGACCCTCGGCAGCGGGAAGACCGGTTGCCCAGTCCGGATCGGCAATGACCTCGGCGATCGCCGCCGCCCGCGGCAGTACGGAACCGATCGCCTCCGCCCACGACTCACCGCCGTCGACTCGTCGAGCGATTTCGTTCACAGTTCCGGGCGCCGCGGCGACGAAAGGGCCGAGGAGGATCGATTGGACGGCGTCGGCGGCGTCGACGTCACTGGCCGCGGTGGTGACAGCGATCAGGTCATGGACGAATCGGACGACCGGTTGGTCCTCGAGCTGTTCGACGGTCAGCCCGTGGGGGATGCCACGACGCTCAAGAGACGCGGCGATCCGGGACTGGAAATCACCGGCTGAACGCGTGAAGACGGCGATGCGGTCGAGCGGGATGCCATCGGTGAGATGGATGCGTTCGATGTCTGACGCGATCCATTCGCTTTCTGCATCCGGGTTGTCGAACACATGGGCATCGATGGACCCCCGCTCACGAACGCTCGCCACCCTGCCTGCGGCTCCCGGTAGCTCGCGTCCGGTCACATTGACGGCGGCACTGAGGATCTCATCGGGGACGCGGAACGAGGTCGTGAGCACGAGCCGGTCACACTCGGTCCCGAGAGCCTTTGCCACCGTGGCAGGGAAGTCGAGGACGTTGTGCAGGTCGGTGCCCCGGAAGGAGTAGATCGACTGGTACGGATCCGCGGCGACCGTCAGGGTCCGGTGCTGACTTGCGAGGGCGAACAAGAGCCGTGCCTGAATGGGAGACGTGTCCTGATATTCATCGGCGAACACATGGCGGTAGTCGCCGGTGATCGACGGAACCGCTTCGAGTACGCGTACGGCGTCGTTGAGTAGTTTGCCGTAGTCGATCCGATCCGCGGCCTCGAGCGCTGCGTGGTATCGGTTGATGAACCCGCTGATCCCGGCCCATTCGGGGACCTCGGAGCGAGCAAGGTCAGGCGCCGTCGCCCCCTGTTCGTGGAACCGAAGTATGAAGTCTGTGAGTTCCGACGCCATCGCTCGCGTATGGAGGATCGGTCGGTACATCGGGAGCCAGTCCTCGGGATCCTCGTCCTTGAGGACGTCGAGAACGAACCGCTCGTGTTCGGGGCCAGCCAGCACCTTGGGCAGTCGAGCCCATCCGATGGTGTCGTGATGCGCTTCGACGAGGCGGTTCGCAAGCGAGTGGTACGTCGAAACCTGCACCTGATACGACGCTGAACCGAGCGCGACGAACAGCCGGGTGCGGATGTCGTTCACCGATTGGCGCGAGAAAGTGAGGACGGCGATTGACGCCGGTGGCGATCCCGCCGCTATCGCGGCCGCGATCCGTCGACACAGGAACTCGGTCTTTCCGGTCCCCGGACCCCCGACGACGATCTGTGGGTGATCCACCGCGTTGACATGCGCATCCCACTCGTCAGGATCGACCCGTGTTTCAAAGACCATTGTCGCTGTCGTCAATGCGAGCCTTCGTCGGTCGTCTCGGCGATCTCAGCGAGGATGCGCTCTCGGTTCAGCTCGATCTCCGTTTCCGAATTGAACGCCGGGCACAGCGTGTCCTTGAAATCACACCAATCGCACAGGACCGACTCCCTGGTTGGCCAACGATCGAACTCGATCGCGGTGTTGATGGCCGCCCACAACGCGTGAAGCTGGGCGTCCATGGCGTCAAGCTGTGCGTCGTTGATGTCGAGCGTGTATTCGGTAGGTCCGTTGAGGTAGAGCAGTCGAATGCGATCGGGTGTGTGTCCTTCGATCGTCCGGATGAGGAGTGCGTAGATCTTGAGCGCAAAGAAGGCCTTGGTCGCATATCGCTCCGGCGGCGCCTTGCCGGTCTTGTAGTCGGTGATCACGAGCAGCGTCCGCTCCGAACCGTCCTCAGCGACCTCGGTGATCTCCTCCATCCTGTCGAGGATCCCTCGGATCGTCATCTCGCCGAGCGGTACGTTGAGATCCATCTCGAGCTGCGTCGGGTCGAACGAGGTCGGATCTTCGACCGTGAAGTAGTCGGCCAGCAGTCGCATTCCTTCGATTCCCCAGTTTCGCTCTTCCTCCACGGTCTCGAACAGCTCCGGATAGTCGGTCGCCTTGAGCTCGGTCCACGCCTCGCGGAACAGATCGAAGAGTCGGTCGGGTGTGCGTTCGTCCCGAGGCAGCTCGAACAGCCGCTCGAGAGCAAGATGGGCTGTGGTGCCTCGTGCCTGGTGGACAGTCGGCTCGGTCGGGATCTTGTCGATCGACTTCAGTTTGTACATCTGTGGGCACTGTTTGAAGTCGCTCGCCCTCGAGGGCGAGAGTGAGGTGAGTGGGGTTCTGCCCGTCTCAGTCGTGGTCATGGGATGACCATACCGCGGGTGTGAGACACGATTCGTCCTCGTGTGTCGATCGACGCGAGGGGCCAGACGCGTCCCTTGAAATCAGCCGCGAAAAGTCGATTTACCCCGCGAAAACGAACCAGCGATCTGGTTTGACCCAGCATTTGGGACGGACCTACCTTCTCGGAAGCTCGAAGGACGCAAGTCCGGAGAGCTCGGCGAGGAGCGGCTTCGGTCGTTCCGCCCGGGAAACCGGGGCCGGGTCACCGCTTCGGCGGGGACCATGGTTCGGAGAGGGAGCCCAGCCTTCGACGAATCAGCTGAGGACTTCGGTCCGAGGCAGTCCTATCGGACGTGACGGCTACGCTGGCAGCCGACAGGACACTTTCCGGGATCGAGTGGGAAACCACTTGGTGCTGGCACGAGATGACGCAAGTCTGATCGTATCGAACCCCGAGAGGGCGAGGCTTCGGCCGAGCTTCCTCGGGGTTCGATTGTTTGGCGGCTCGCATCGATCGAGTCACAGGCGCGCTCGAATCAGAGGTCATCCGCACGTCGGTGTGAGTTCGAGGAGAACGAGATCCGGATCGGTGCGCCCGACGAGCGCACTGCCCCCCGGTCCCTCGATTCGCAACAATTCGCCGCCGATCTCCTCAGATGGGGTGAACGTGGCCGCGTCGCCATAGGCCGCGACGATCTCGTCACGGGTTGCTCCAAGACCGATACCGCGGTCCGTTCGCAGATTGAGTTGCCTGACATCCTCGCTCGAACCGGTGATGGGATCGAAACCGTATGTCCAGGTTGCGAGCCGGAGATCGTCGCGCGTACCCGTGAAGAGCACGATCAGATTGCCCCAGCTGACGAGCCGGGTGACCTCACCATCACATGCAGGGACGAACACGTCCGTCGTCTCTTCGAATGAATCCACATCCGAGCCGCCGAAGCGCTCCTCCAGCTCGGAGGCGACAAGCTCGTACGGATCGCCGGCGATGAAGTCGCCGATTCCCTCCGGCGAGAGCGTGAAGGACGGGTCACCGACAAGACCGGTCGACCCGTCTCCTGATGCGCAAGCGGTCGCAACCACGGCGAGTGCGACGAACGCGGAAGTGAGAGCTCGGATCGACACGGTGGAATCGTACCGGCGAACGACACAATTCAGACAGTGGCGGGCGCGCTGCGAGCGGTGTCGGTCTGTGATGTGCACGGAGAATCATCGTTTTGTCGTGCCCGCGAAAAACAACGCTTCCTCGCGAAAACCAACCAGCGTTCTCGGTTGCACTACGCCCGTGGTCGTGGCAAAGTTCAATGACTGAAACGGGGTAACCCGAATCGGCCACCGAAGGGCAACCGGAGGTGGACGCTGTCAGGGAAAACGCACACGGCGCAAGCCGGGGGCGGACCCGTCAGCCGTCTCACGACGGAGGGCGGCAACGGCGGCGGACGTCACCAGGAGGCGGAGGGTGAGAGCCCGAAGCAGGCGGAAGGCGCAAGCCGGAAGCCACCGGGACCGGGTCAAACCGGGATCGGACCAGGAGACGGTTTCCGTACCGGCAACGGTTACGGAGGTCCGGAAACGGACCAGCCGGAAGGTGACACCCTCGGGTGTCGGAGCGCAAGCTCTTCCGCCGCAAGCTCACGCAAGCGGGGGAGCACGACGGCACGGGTGCGGGCCCAGGTTCGCATCCAATTCCGCAGGCGGCAACGTCGGCGGCGCCGGACCGGAGGTCGAAAGACCGCAAGGAACGGCATGAGAACACCCCAAGGGGGCTTCGGCTTCCTTGGGGTTTCTCGCGTTTGGGCTGCGGTTGCGATCCATCGGTGCACACGTATCGCTACGATGTGGTCATGCCTTGGCCCGAAGACTCACTCACCGAGAACGAGACCGTTGTCTCATCGTTCCGTCCCCACTGGAAACTGCTCTTTGTACCGGCACTGTGGGGACTGGGTGTCCTGATCCTGTTCGGCATCATCGAGGCTTTCGTGGATTGGCTCTTCTGGATCAGGGCGGCCATCGCGATCGGCGTGATCATCTATTTCGTCGTGCGTCCGCTGATCAATTGGTGGTTCACACGTTACGTCCTGACCACCGAACGGCTGATGACTCGCTCGGGGTTGGTGGCGCAACGTGGCATCGAGATTCCCCTCGAGCGCATCACGAACGTCAACTTCTCCCAGACCGTCTTCGAAAGGCTGCTCGGGGCCGGAGATCTGCTCGTGGAGTCGGCAGGCGAGACGGGCCAAAGTGCGTTTGCGAACATCCCGCACCCCGATCGATTCCAGGCGGTGCTCTACAAGACCCGCGAAGCGAGGACGATTTCCCTGTCATCCAACCCGCAGGCACCACGCCCGCGGGACGACGGTGCAGAAGCAATCAGGAAGCTCGCTGCCTTGCGCGACGAAGGGCTGATCTCCGAAGAGGAGTACGAGCAGAAGCGGGCTGAGATCCTCAAGGGCATCTAGGGCGTCACTCGCCGTCGGCACCACTCCCAAGAGACGCGCGGTCGAAACGACCGACGATCTCGACGTGGTACGTCTGTGGGAACAGATCGACCGGTGTCGCATGGATGAATTCGTACCCTCGGTCTGCGAGCAATCTCGTGTCTCGTGCGAACGACGCCGGGTCACAGGACACGTAGGCGATACGACGAGGCATCGCTGTCGTGACGGCCTCGACACCGCGCGGTGTCAACCCCTTTCGTGGCGGATCGACCACGGCCACATCCCAATACTCCTCGAACGTCTCGATGTCGCGTGTGACCGATCCAGCAAGGACCGCTCCGTCGACCCCGGCAGCTTCGAGGTTGAGCGTGGCGAAATGGGCTGCTCGCTCGGAGGACTCGACCCCGAGTACCCGGTTTGCGTCCCGTCCGACCGTGGCACCGAACAGACCTACGCCGCAATAGGCGTCCAGCAGCGTCTCGTCGCCTTGTAGCTCGAGAACACGACGCACCTCGGCGACGAGCGCTTCAGCGCCTGCCGTGTTGTTCTGGAAGAAGCCGTCGACGGGGATCTGGAATGTCGCGCCGTCGACGACCTCCGTGAGAGCGGGGTCGCCGGCGATTGTCTCGATCCCAGCACTCGTGAGCTTCACCACCGGAACTCCGAGCTCGAGGACCGATGGAGGAGCTTCGCCTTCGACGAGGACGACGACATCACCCGTGTTGATGCCGCAACGGATGGTGATCCTCGTCAAACCGGTCACGTCACCGAGCCGATCGAACACGCTCTGGATCGGCGGAGCGAGAAGGAGGCACTCCGAGAGGGGTACGAGGTCGTTCGAGCGTTCGCGGTACAGGGCGGGTTTCCCGTCGATGACATGGAAATCCATGCGATTGCGGTAGTGGAGGTCCGACGATGGCACCACCGTCGGGTGGACGAGAGGGTCGTCGACCCGTCCGAGGTGTTCGAGCTGGCCGATCACCGTGTTTCGCTTCCAGTCTCGCTGATGCGCCTCGTCAGCGTGTTGCCATTGACAGCCGCCGCACACGGCGGCATGTCGACACGGCGCCTGTCGGCGACCATCGGATGGTTCGAGGACCTCGACGAGCGCCACCCGGGCCCACGACCCCTTGTCCTCGGTGATCGTGCCGGCGACGACCTCGCCGGGCATTGCGCCGGCGATGAAGTGCGCCTTGCCGTCCTTGCGGGCGACTGCTTCGCCCCCGTGGGCCATGTCGTGGGGATGGAGTTCGATCATGGTCCGAGCGTACCGTTGCCAGAGATGCGTGGCCGATGTGAGCGTGCTCGTCCGGTGACCGACATGTTCCTATGGGGAGAGCGACGGGTATCGTCAGGCGCGTCGCGAACCCGCCAGGAGCCTCCATGGACATGAGCACCGTCCTCCGTTTCCACCAGGAGTGGTTCTATGTGGCCGTCGTGACAACGGGACTGGTCGGGCTCTGTGGGCTCGTGCTCGCCGTGATGAAGCGTGAACCGGGTCGATGGTTCGGGTATGCGCGCGCGTTGGCGATCACCGCAATGCTCATTCAGATCGGTGCCGGTGTCATCCTGTATTCGAATGACTTGCGCCCGGGGAACTCGTTCCACATCTTCTATGGCGTGGTCATCGCCGTGACCCTCACGCTCGCGTACGTGTATCGGTCGACGATGGCCAAGCGTCCAGCGCTCACGTACGGGATCCTGCTGCTCTTCGTGATGGGCCTCGGGCTCAGGGCTTGGGCCAACGTCTCCTAGGAAGACCGACCGTCGCGGGTTTGCAGAGCCGCCATCGCCGCCGCAACCATCGCCCGATGCCACGGCACTAATGTCCGACGCAGTAACGAAGGGAACTCAATTGCTCGAGGGAAAACGCATCCTTGTCACGGGGGTCTTGACCGATGACTCGATCGCCTGGCACACCGCGCGCGTCGCTCAGGAACAAGGAGCGAAGGTGGTTGTCACCGGTTTCGGACGGGGGATGTCGCTCACGAAGCGCTCGACGAAACGGTTGCCGGAAGCTGCTGAAGTCCACGAACTTGACATCAACAACCCTGATCACATGCGTGATCTCGTGGCATGGATCGACGCTGAATGGGGAGGTCTTGACGGCGCACTGCACGCGATCGCATTCGCGCCGGCCGACGCGCTCGGCGGGGAGTTCCTCAACACGCCGGCCGAGTCGGCGTCAACGGCATTCCTGACCTCGGCCTTCTCGTTCAAGACCCTTGCGGTGGGTCTCCGACCCCTTTTCGTGAAGGCTGGCGGGGGAGCGGTGGTCGGCCTCGACTTCGACAACTCGGTTGCATGGCCTGGATACGACTGGATGGGGGTCTCGAAGTCGGCGCTGCAATCGGTGAACCGATACCTCGCTCGCTACCTCGGCGACGACAACATCCGGGTGAACCTCGTTTCCGCAGGCCCGCTCGGCACGGTCGCGGCGAAATCGATTCCGGGGTTCACACAGTACGAGAACCTGTGGTCCGTGCGCGCACCTCTCGGCTGGGACCCTCGCGATCCCGACCCTGTCGCCAAGATGTCGTGCGTCCTCATGTCAGACTTCGCGTTGTCGACATCGGGTGAGATCGTCCACGTCGACGGTGGGTTCCATGCGAACGCTGCCGGCAAACACGAGGGCCTCGACAGCTGACCGACGGGCGGCTTTCCGACGCGCTCAGGACCGATCCGTCGAACTGTTCGAGGGTTGGTCGGGTGTCCGCACCGGCAGTGAGACCGTGAACGTTGCTCCTCCGCCGACCGTCGGTTCATACCAAACCCGGCCGTTCATGGCTTCTGCGAGACCGTTGACGATCGACAGACCGAGGCCGGCCCCTCCTTTTGAACGAGTAGCGTTCGGTTGCAGTTGGGTGAAGCGCTGGAAGATGAGAGCGTGTTTCTCATACGGGATACCGGGTCCGTGGTCGACGACCGAGATCCGCGCATCTGAAGACCGAACGGTTGCCGAGACCGAGACATCGCCGTCTCCTCCGTACTTGAGTGCGTTCTCGACAAGGTTCGTCATGATTCGAGCGAGATGATCCGGGTCGGCGGTGACGGTAGCGTCTTCGGGTTCCACGGTGACCGACACATGGCTCGCTCCGGCGATCGCACCGAGAGCATCGGTCAGGAACTGGTCGAGGACGATACGCACGGGACGAACCGGTAGCGATGTCGCCTCGAGTCGTGACATGACGAGAAGGTCTTCGATCAGGTTGCGGAGACGATTCGCCTGATCCGAGGCCATGTCGACCAGCTGGCTGGCACGTTCGTCCTGTGGCTTCAATTCCGGCCGTCGCAGGGTGCTGAGTGCACCGATGATCGACGTCAGCGGGGTTCGCAATTCATGCGAGACCACCGAAACGAAGTCGGTCTTCATCTGAGCGATTTCAGCCATGCGTTCCGAAGACACACGAGCCGCTTCGTACCGGGTCATCTGGTTGAGGACCAGCGCGGCAGGTGCAGCCAGCGTCTCAAGCGTTCGAAGGTCCTCGTCTGTGAAGTCCTCCCGCTTGTCCGCGACAAGGAGTACGCCGATGGTTCGTTCTTCGATCCTGAGGCTCACCGCACCCATCCGGTTCGCACCGAGCTCGCTGGCGAGGCGATCGACCGACGCGTCTTCTTCAGGGTCATTCACCATCGCCGCCTCCTGGGAGACGAAAACCCGCTGGGCCAGTCCTGACTCGGTCAGCGTCAGGACGAGGTCATCGGTTGGTACGGTGTGACCGGCGACCCAGATCGGTGACATCAGCGAAAGCTCGTCCTTCTCCGGTTGGTACAGCATCACCAGACCGACCCGGGCGTGGACAGCCTCGGCAACCCTGCCGACGAGCTCGGGAAGCACCTCGGTGAGCTTGGTACCCGCTCCGATCGCAAGGGACACGTCGTAGAGCTGCGAGAGCTCCTGCTCCTGGGAGGCGAGCTTGGCTTCGCGCCGTGCGAGTTCTTCGTACTCGGTCGTCGACGACTCGATCTGGGATCGCACTCTGGCCGAGATGAGCAGGATGAACACGCTTGCGGCGGTGAAGGCGAGCAGCGCGGCACCCGTGGACGCGGTCAGGTACCCGTCGGATTCTCCGAGCGCGATCCAATACGCCACCAACGACGCGACCTCAACGGCGATGAGAACGGGGACAACGGTGGCAGTCGCTGCAGCGAAGAACGGAACCAGGAGGAATCCGACACCGCTGGGGCCGAGACCCCCGCGGAGTTCGATCGCAAGCTGGGCGAGGAGTGCGGCGAGACACCAGGCGAGTATGAGCCAGTCGCCGATTCCCGAAGCGATCACCCGGCTCCACGGGGTGAGGCTCAGGGTGACCATCGCGAGGAACAAGCCAGCGGACACGACAAGGATGCTCGCGCGGGTCTCAGACGAGCGGGTGAGTCCCCAGATCGTGAACAAGCCGACGGCAAGCCACGAGACGATGAGACCGATGCGAATGACGCGGACGCGGTACTCGATCATGGCCGGCGCCGTGAACGGCTATGCATTGTGTCCGTCATCGAATCCCTTGAGAAGTCCACCCACACGGTAATCTCGCATCATGGCCAGAGTTCTTCTTCTCTTCGGCGGACAATCCTCCGAGCACGAGGTGTCGTGCGATTCTGCAGTCTCGGTGCATGATGCCCTCATCGGCGCGGGGCATCGTGTCATCGCCGTCGGTATCGACCGCAAGGGCGACTGGTACCTATCGGACATCGCACATCGACCGTTCAGAGCGGAGGGCCGGCCGGTCACGTTCACCGTGCCGGACGGTGACCTCGAGGTCGGGGGTCAACCCGTGGAGTTCGACGTCGTGTTTCCGGTGCTCCACGGCCCCAAAGGGGAGGACGGCACCGTCCAGGGTCTGTTCGAGGTATGTGACGTGCCTTATGTCGGATGTGACGTCCGCTCGAGTGCGGTCTGTATGGACAAGGATCTCACGAAGCGTCTCGCGGACGTCGCTGGGATTCCGACGTCACCGTGGAGGACCGTTCGCAGGCGCGAGTGGGACATCGATGAGAGGGGCGTCGTCGACGCACTCTCGAAGGGTCTCCGCTTCCCGGTCTTCGTCAAACCATCTGCCCAGGGGTCTTCCGTCGGCATCACCAAGGTCGATGCCCCCGAGCATCTCGGGGGAGCGATGGCGAACGCGTTCCGATACGACACAAAAGTCGTGGTCGAGCAGGCCGTCGAGGGGCGAGAGATTGAGGTTGCGGTACTTGACGGGCCTCAGGCATCGGTTCCGAGCGAGATCGTCATGGCAGCTGACTGGTACACGTACGAGGCCAAATACGACGACGACGCCAGCGAATGCGTCGTGCCTGCCGACTTGAGCGAAGAGGCGACGAAGACGGTCAGGGCGATGGCTGAGGCACTCTTCGACATACTGGGAATGTCGGGGCTGGCACGTATCGACTTCTTCTATGACACGAAGAAGCGCCGGTTCCTCTTCAACGAGGCAAACACGATGCCAGGTTTCACGGCCATCTCGGGATTCCCGAAGATGTGGCTCGGGACCGGGATGACGTACGAAGACCTGTGCTCACACCTTGTCGATGCGGCGTTCATGCGACACGCCGTACGGGCGAAACTCGCCGATCGTTGATCTGGGTCACGTCACCGAAACGGGCGGGGTGAGCGCTACAGCCGCACGACCGGACATGTGAGCGTGCGGTCGATGCCGGCCACAGGCTGGATCTTGGTCACCACGAGTTGCCCGAGTGCATCGACATCGTCTGCAGTCGCGGCGACGACGACGTCGTATGGGCCGGTGACGGCTTCGGACGATGTGACGCCATCGATCTTGGCTATTGCCGCCGCCACCTCGGATGCCCGACCCGAGTCGGTCTGGATGAGTACGTATGCCTGAACCATGTCCGAAGCGTACACACGATTTGCTCTCGACGGGTACGTGCGGGCTTTCGCGGATGGTCTTTGACTTCCTGTACACTCCTGTCCGCACGCTCACCGCAGGACAAAAGGAATCCGATGCTCCCTCCGATGTTTTTTCTTCTGGCGCTGATTCTGATCGGCATGATCGCCGGATGGGTGGCCGAGAAGGTCGTCTATCCCAACTGGAAGATCGACTGGACCGAGGCTTTCATCGTCGGGATTCTTGGCTCGCTGCTTGGAGGAATCGTGGTCAGCCTGAGCGCGGGAGACGGGTTCGAGATCAGGCCGTCGGGGATAATCGGATCGATCATCGGTGCGATCGTTCTTCTCGCGATTCTCAAGTTCATCCGCGGTCGGATCATGGCGTCCGGCAAATAGGTCCGAAGGGCGTTCCGGTCTGGTCGTCCCTCCATCTCGCAGTCCGTCGATGCTCGTGCGCCGATGTCCGTTTGTCGCCGCGGGTTGCGCAGTAGGGTGGAGCAATCGAACGCACAAGCAGCAACCAGTCGTGATCGGGGGTCGAAGCCGGCATGTCCGATGAGGCACCACTTCCGGAGGGTCCGGACGATGTCGAGTCACGGCTGTTCATCCCCGAGTCCGGTATCGATCTGGTTCGCCGTGCAGGCGATGCCACTCTCATCGTCGTCGGATTGCTCCTGTTCGTCGTCAACGGTTGGATCGCACGGCGACGCTACGCCTATCAAGAGGCCGTAGGGGATCTGATCGATTCGATCCCTTCCTGGATCAACGAGACCTTCGCATGGATGTTCACCTTCGGTGCACTGTTCGTGATCTGGCTGCTCCTGGCTGCCGTCGTCAGGCGTCACCCTCGCTGGGATGTCGCCGCCAGGATCGTCGTCTCGATCGGAATTGCGATCGGTTTGGCGCTTGTCATCTCACGCGTGCTCAATGGACAGTGGCCCGAGGTGCTTCCCGAGATCGGCCGAGGTGCTGACACTTCGTCCTTCCCGATCGTCCGCGTCGCGGCGCTCGCCGCAGCCGTATCGGCGGTCGGGCCACATCTCGTGCGGCCGGTCCGTCATCTGGGTTGGATCCTCGTGGGGCTTGTCGCGCTCGCCGGGGTGGGCATCGGACTCGGCCTTCCGTCCGACGCGCTGGGTGGTATCGGACTGGGATTCGTCGCAGGTGGGACCCTCCTGACCTTCCTCGGTTCGCCTGCTGGATATCCGACGGCGGAGCGACTCCGTACGGATCTGGCCGGCTTCGGTGCGAATGTCGGGGATCTCGCCCTGGCCAGTACCCAGGGGTGGGGTGCCCGCGCGTTCACAGGTACCGATTCGTCCGGCCGACCGTTGCACATCAAGATCTATGGCAGGGATGCCAGGGACGCACAGTTCTTCGTCAAGGCGTGGCGGTTCGTCTGGTACAAGGATGCTGGCCCCATCTTCACCATTTCACGGCTCCAGCAGGTGGAGCACGAAGCTCTGACGACCGTGATGGCTCGGGACGCCGATGTGTCCACGCGCTCGGTGAAGTTCGCGGCTGTCTCACCGAACGATGACGCGATCCTTGTCACCGGCGGTACCGGTATCCCTCTTACGGAACTCGACGCAGGTTCGGTCTCCGATGATGCATTCATCGCTCTCTGGCGGGAAGTCGGCAAACTGCACGAAGCGGGAATCGCACATGGGTCCCTGCGTGCCGATCACGTCGCCTTTGACGGCGAAACGCCGGTCCTCATCGAGTTCAGTTCAGGATCTCTGTTCGCGACCGATCGCGATT
>CAYTWC010000020.1:0-14030 GCA_964441975.1 uncultured Acidimicrobiaceae bacterium
CCCCGTTCGTACGCGAACGCGTTGTTGACCACGATGTCGAGGCGACCCGACGTCGCATCGAGGATGCGTTCGACCGCAAGACCCGGGCCGCCGGGTACGAACAGATCCTGTTCGACGAAGATGGCCGATCCGCCCGCATCGATGATGTCGTCACACAGCGCCTCGCCCGGACCGCGGGCGATGTCCACCACGAACACTTCGATGTCGCGTTCAGCGAGCCGAGTCGCCGTGGCGGCGCCGATCCCGAGTGATCCGCCCGAAACGAGTGCGTAGCCGTCAGCCATGGTGCGGGTAGGTCACGACGGCTCGCCGAGCGATATGCCCGAGCGCCGCTCGACCACGAGTCCTGCGGCCCCCGCCGCCTTGTCGCCGAGCCCGGTTGCGAGTGCGTCTCCGAACGTGTCAAGGGTGGGACTGAGCGTCGACGTCACCGCGCCGAGGCGTTCTGCGAGCTCAAGGGCGATGCGGGCGTCCTTGTGGGCGAGCGTCGTGCGGAACGCGCCTTCGAAGCTCCGCGGCAGCAGCTGATTCCCGACGAGGCCTCCCAGAGCAGCGTTCGCCGCTCCCGTCCGGCTGAGGACGTCGAGCGCCACGGTCAGGTCCAGGTCTGCAGCCTTTGCGATGGCAAGGGCTTCGACGTCGGCGAGAAACACGGACAAGGCGAGCAGATTGTTGACGACCTTCAGCGTCACTCCCGTCCCTGTGTCACCGCATCGCACGACGTCGCGACCAATCGGATCGAGGACCGATTGCACCTCCGGCCAGTCCGATTCCGGACATCCAACCATGAACAGCAGATTGCCGTTCTCCGCGTCAGCCGGGCCGCCTGCCATCCCCGCATCACGGAACCGAACCCCCTTCTCGGCACCACGGCCCGCGAGCTCCTGCGTGGTTGCCGGATCGATGGTGCTGCAGTCGATGACCAATGTTCCGGGTTCGAGATGGGGGAGGAGTTCCTCGAACGCTGCCTGCACATCCGGGCCATCGGGGAGAGCCATGAGAACGATGGACTCCGTAGCGACCTGTTCGATGCTGTCGACGGCCTCAATTCCGGCGTCCGCCGCGCGTTGACGCGCTTCAGCGCCGATATCGAATGCACGTACCGCACGTCCGGCACGCACCTGACTCACGGCGAGCCCGAAGCCCATCCTCCCCAGTCCGACGACTCCGATGCTTGTGGGTGCTGTCACGGTGATGTGTCCTTCTGCCTGGAGATATGGCGGCGCGTCCGGAGAGACTGCCGACGCCCGGTGTTTCGCACGTTCTAGTTGAATTGCCTTCCGTTAGCAAGTATGTTTGTTGTCAACGGCAGTAAAAGAGGCAAGCGCACATCGCACCTGCGTCGGGGCGTGGGTTGTACGCGACTTCGCACGTATCACGGAAGAGGGATCGAACCACATGAGTTCACCGATTGACATGTCGCTCACAGGAAAGACCGCCATGGTCACCGGGGGCGGCTCCGGGCTCGGATTCCAGTACTCGGAGGCGTTCGCCCATGCGGGAGCGAATCTGATCCTCGTAGGGCGCACGGAAAAGACGCTCGCAGCAACCGCGGCCGAGTTGCCCGGCGACCATCGATACATCGTCGGGGATCTCATGGCCGACGACGTCTACACCGAGATCGCTGAGGTTGCATCAGAAGTCGACATCCTCTTGAACAACGCAGGCGGAGACATCCGAAAGAACCGCTGGATGGATCAGACCCCTGACGATTGGAGGGCGACCTACGAGATCAACGTGATCGCTGCTCTCCGACTCGCTCAGCTCGTCGCCCCAGGAATGATCGAGCGACAGTGGGGTCGGATCATCAATGTCTCGTCGGTGTACGGGTTCCTGGCACAGAACCCGAAGTACACACAGCCGGACAAGGACGCCGCGGCGTACATGGCAGCCAAGCACGGCGTGATCGGTCTCTCACACTTCCTCGCAGGACGGCTCGCGGAACACAACATCACGGTCAACACGATCAGCCCGGGGATGTTCCCACTGGATCCGGATGACCCCGCTCTGGCCGACAAGCCCTGGAAGAAGCCAACCCCGGGTGGGCGTGAACGCATCAGCGAAGCAACTCCCCTCAAACGCGTCGGTGGCAAGCGGGATCTCGGTGCCGCTGCGCTCTTCCTCGCGTCACCGGATGCGTCCTTTGTCACCGGCCAGAACATTCCGGTCGATGGTGGCTGGGGGATCTGGTAGCCACCGACAAGACGGGCGCGAATCGTCTGGGTCGATGGCTGCTTCAGCTGCCGAAGAGGCCCCACGTCCGGGACGTGACGTTCGGGATGCTTCCGAGATCAAGCCGTGTTCCTATTCCCGCGCGACCGCTCGGTATGAATCTCGGCGGTTCAAGGTTTTCCGCAGGCAGGGTGATTGCGCTCCGGTCGATTTGCTCTCCAAAGGCGTACTCGAGCGGTCCGGCCGATTCCGACAGCATCGTGAGCTGTGCGGACACAGCCGTCGAGATCGGACCTGTCGGGTCATGCAGCGTCAGCTCCACATCGTGGACAACTTCGAGCATGTCCTTGAACCGCAATGGGCCACCTATGTACTTCGGGTCGAGTAGGAGGAAGTCGAGCCAACCGCCGTCGCAGAGACGTCCGACCTCGGCTTGATCGGTGAGCTGCTCACCGCCCGCGATCGGAATGTCAGTCATACCGGCAAGCCTCTCGAGCTCAACCGGATTGCGTACGTCGACGGCGTCCTCGATCCACCCCACATCGAGCTCTTCCATCACACGAACGGCTGGTTCCAGCTCGCTTTCCGTAAGGCGATGGTGGACATCTACGAGGATATTCGGCTCCAGTCCGATGGCGTCACGCACCGCGCGGAGGTGGGCGGTACCGGAGACGAAGGTCGTGGATTCAGTGGGGTTCGAGGCCGCTTCCGCGAGGTCCGCGGGGGTCCTCGGCTGACCGTCGAACGGTGCGAGTTTGATCCGGTTGAATCCGGCATCGACGGCGGCGGTAGCCACATCGGCGAACTCCCGAGAAGTCCGCTCGATCGGCGCCCGATTGATGTTGGCGTAGAGATCGATGGTCGGGGTTTCGGACGCTCCGAGCCAACGCGACAACGGTTCGTCTGCCACTTGGGCCTCGATGTCGCACAGGGCCGTGAGTACCGCACCGAGAACCAATCGACGGCGGAACGAATCCTGCTCATCTTCCGGCTCACCGAGGGCGTCCCACAGCTGGCGATCAAGAAGGGGCAGATCCGATCCGATGTGGTGACCGGTCAGGACTTCGGCCCAAACGGACAGCATTGGAGGTGCGGCGGCCAGGGGGCGCAAGTCAGAGCATTCGCCGGTTCCCACCAAACCGTCCGTGGTCGTGATCTCGACGACGACCCAATCCGTCCTGTGGCTGACGTTGATCTGATGGAGCGTGAGTTGGTGCAGTCGATGGCTCACGCAGGCGCTCCGTCGCGAACGCGCAATTCGGCAGCGTCGAGTGGATCAAGGTACACCTCGGCAAGTCTCGCTGTCGCGGCGGCGACGACGTTTGCGACGGCTGAGTCGCCGAGGGAGGTCGGGACGACCACCTTCCTTTTGTCGACCCCGGTGTTGATTCGTGATCGGACGACCGATCGAATCTGCGCGACATGGTCGCCGAATGTCCTGATCGACCCTGTGAGCACCACGATCTCCGGGTCGTACAGGTCCATGAGGATGGCGACGGCTTCACCGATCGCTTCGATTCTCCGGCTGAGGACCTCCTGCGCGACGACGTTTCCGGATCGTCCGGCTCGGGCGATGTCGCCGAGCGAGGACGCATCCAGCCCCTGGCGACGCGCCATCGCGACGGTGGCCTCGCGGCCGGCAACCGACGAGAGACATCCCACGCGTCCGCACCAGCAATCGACCTCGGATTCCATAGCGATCGGGAGGTGCGCGATGTGCGGTGCCCGTCCGGCGCCGGAATAGAACGAGCCGTCGATGACCACGGCGGCGCCGATGAGGTTGCCGATGAAGAACTCGATGAAGTTGTTCGCCGTCCGCGCGGCTCCGAAGAGCATCTCGGCTCTCGAGTGGGCGCGATAGGCGTTGTCGATAACACAGTGCTGCGGTCCCAGGGTTGCAGCGAGCGCGGTGACATCCTCACCTTCCCACCCGAACGCAGCGTCTTCGGCCATGACGCGCCAATCCTTCGTCGCAAAGCCGCCACTGATGACACCGGTGCCGAGCAGCGTCGTGTTCGCACCAAGATTTCGCGCGAGCGCGTCACTCGCCGCGCGTGCAGCTGTGATCGCGTCCCTCGCATCGAGGCGACCGTGCTCGGTGACGTGTGGCTCCCCGATCATGTCGCCCCGCAGGTTCACAAGGCCCGACGTGACGAACTCGAGTCCGATGTGGACACCGGCCACCGCGAATGCGTCCGCGTTCAGGTCCACAGGAACCGGGCGCCGGCCAGCGTCAGAGCTTGCGATGGGTTCGAGTTCCGTCAGCAGACCGTGGTCTGCCATCTCTGCGGTGATTCGGGTCACGGCACCCGTCGACAACCCGAGCTTGGATGCAACGTCGACCCGGGGAAGCGGTCCCTCGTCGAGCAGGAGGCGGAGGATCGTCGCGGAGTTGTTGCGGCGGAGGTCGACAGCACGTCGAACGCTCATGTGCACCTCGGAGGATGCGTGTCAGTCGTCACCGGAGCCTTTCATTGCCGGTGACAGAAAACCACGAACGGGCCAGCATGTCAATCATCGTCACGACACGGTACCGGCGAACACAAACGGCCGCCCCGCCGGGGCGACCGTTTGCGTTTCTGTGTACTGAGCGTTCGGTACAGCGAGACGCTTAGAAGTCCGCTTCCTGACGCAACCCGAAGGCTGGGTGGCGGAGGCGGGAGAGTGCCTGCTTTTCGAGCGACCGGACCCTCGTCGGGCCGAGGTCGAGATGCTTGCCGATCTCCTCGTGCGTGCGAGGAAGACCGTCCTCGAATCCGACTCGCTTGGCAAGGATGTATGCCTCACGCTCGGGCAGACGGTCGATGGCCTCTCGGAGTGCCTCGATCGTGGAGACACGCTCGGACTCACGGACCGGATCGTCCTCATCGTCGTGTGCGACGAAATCACCGAGGACCGCACCGTCCTCACCGACGGGCGACTCGAGTGAAACCGAGTCTGCGACGAGCTGTGCTTCGAGCACCTGGTCGAGGCGAAGGCCGGACTCCTCAGCAAGCTCTTCGGAGCTGGGCTCACGACCGAGCTCGGACAGGAGACGGTTCCGGGTTCCGTTGAGGGTCAGAAGCGTGTCATGGAGCGAGTTCGGGAGGCGAACCGTGCGTGACTTCTCGGCCACGGCGCGCTGCATTGCCTGACGAATCCACCACGTTGCGTACGTCGAGAACTTGAAGCCCTTGCGCCAGTCGAACTTCTCGACCGCACGGATGAGCCCGAGGTTGCCCTCCTGGATGAGGTCGACGAACTCGATGCCGTACTGGCTGCGGTAGCGCTTCGCCTGGGAGACAACGAGACGCAGGTTTGCCTGGGCGAAGCGGTCCTTGGCTTCCTTGCCCTTGCGGGAGATGCGCTGGAGCTTCACCTTCTCGGCGCCCTTGACCTTCCCCTCGGCGAGCTTCTCGTCGGCGTCGCGCCCGGCTTCGATTGCCTGGGCGAGATCGACCTCGTCGTCGGCCGTGAGGAGTTCATGGTTTGCGATATCGGTGAGGTATGTGGTCAGGCTGTCGCCGACCTCTGTTGGTGTCATTGCTGTTCGTGCAGTCATGTTGTGAATTCCTTCACATAGTCCTGGTCTTCAATGTGTCAGCGGGTGTTCCGGAGGCACATCGAAGGATTGGTGGTCCTTCAAGAGGATTCTGAGGTTTAGACGCTCGGAACGCTTCAAGCGGTTCCCGGCGGCGAAGGCCTGTCGAAATAGATCGACTGGTTCGCGGTTCCCATGAATCCGGACGCATCGTATAACAAAGAATCGGTCATGCCTAGTCCCAATCCTGAAGAATTTGTTTGCGAACGCAATCCGACCCATTCCCCGATCGGTCGTTTCCCGAAGTACACCGTGAGGTCGGTGTTGACAGCGATGAGCTGGTCCATCCGCTCGATACCCGCAATTCCATTGGGGAAATCGGCCGCCGTCACCACCCTCGCGTATGGGTTCCACCGACGCTCCGGGAGCAACGGGTGGGTGATCCTGACCCACATCGCGGCGGGTCCTGATCCCGAAAAAGGAGCGCCTTCTGCCACTCGAGACTCGATTGCGGCACTGAATTCGGGCCGATCTCCCCAGAATCCGAGTTCGACGAGGTCACCCTCCTCGGGTGGGGGAAGCGTGGATCCGCTCCTCGCTGTGGGACCGACGATGGTGTCGTCGACCCGCATCAACCACGCCTGCGCCGACATGTGAACCGTGCCATCGAGACCTTCGATCTCGCCCCGTACGAGGGTGATTCGACGACCCGGTCGAACGACGGATGTCTTCACACGGATGGGAGCGATGGGGATGGGAGCGGGGATCTCGCACGTGATTCGTGTGAGGGCCATGTCGGGTCGGACGTCGGCAATGAGAGTCGTGAGCAGTCCTGCCGGTGGACCGGCGTGGCAATGGTCGACCGACCACGGACCACGAACGAAAGGGGACGGCTCGAATCGGTTCCCGACGGGTTGATAGAGCGGGTCAGGCACGATGGCCACCGACGATACGACCGCGACGCACGATGAGAGCTGGGTGGGCGAGAGCCGACATGTCATCCTCGGGATTGGTCTCGAAGAAGACGACGTCGGCTTCCGCACCGATGGTCGGCGTCGGCGGTCGTCCGATGTACTCGTAGGCGTGTGACGAGACGGCCCTCACCGCCGCGGTCGCCGAAAGCCCATGCTCGTGGAGCAGCATCGCCTCGACCGCCACCTTCCCTGGCGACACTGCCATATCGGTTCCGGCCAGCACGGTCACCCCGAGCGATTCTGCGATCGGGAGATTTGATCGCATCCGTTGGATCCCATCTTTGAACATTTTGCCACCCGAGCTGTCCTCGCCGAGAAGTTCGACCAACTTGTACATGTTCACGACGGTCGGGACCCATGCCCCTCCCCTGGATGCGAGTGCTGTCAGGTCGTCTTCGGACAGGAATGGTCCGTGCTCGATCGAGTCGACTCCGGCCGCGACCGCCTCGGACGCCGAGTGGGCCATCGAGTGGACGGCCACCCGCGCGCCGGCGTCGTGAGCTGTGTCGACCGCCTCCGTGAGGATCTCGAGCGGCCAGTTGTTCACGGGTCCCTGCCCGGGCCTCGGCCAATCGCCAACAAGTTTCACCCAGCCCCCGGTTGGCGCTGCGCTATCGGCGATGAACGACACGAGCGCTTCGGGTTCGACCTCGGACCCGAAACCGCCGTTGTAGCCGCCGGCGGGAGCGATCATCGAACCGGCTGCCTCAACGTGCGGACGGAGGTCTGCATCGTGATCGAGCACCGCGAGGGAAACGTCAGATTTTCCTCCCTTGTCCAGCAGGAGGAGGACTCCATGGTCGAGGTGGGCATAGGCATTCCGGGGTATGCACTCGCGCATCGTCGTGTCGGTGATCGCATCAACATCGTCGATCGAGTCCATGGACACGTGCGAGTGGCAGTCGGCAAGGCCCGGAAGGGCCCACAAATCGGAGGTGTCCGGAAGCTCGACGGTTCCCGATGACTGGTCGACGAACCGGTTCCCGTCGACTCCGATTCCGACTGGTTCACGACCCGGCTGTCTGATGATCATCCCAGGACAATAGGCGCCAACACCAGTGCCTGGCGGCGTCGCTGCGGGTCCGGCCGATCGCGGTCGGGTGAGGTCGAACCACCTACGATGTGCAGATGAGTACCTCGATACCGTTCGAATTGCCGATCACGCCTATGGAAGCGAAAGTGACCACGAAGTGGCCAACCGAAGGGTGGGCGTTCGAGCCCAAGTGGGACGGATTCCGAGCGATCGCGACCCTCGACGGTGAGCCGAGTCTGCAGTCCCGACAGCGGCGACCACTCCTGAGATACTTCCCCGAGCTCGTCGATGTCGTGTCCACGATCCCGGCCGGAACCGTGGTGGACGGCGAGGTCGTGGTCGTCGACCGTGATGCGCTGGCGTTCGACATGCTCCAGCAGCGGATCCATCCTGCCGAGAGTCGGATCACCATGCTGTCGCAGGAGACCCCTGGGACCCTCGTCGCGTTCGACCTCCTCGCTCACGACGGCGTCGATCTGCGTCAGGCTCCGTTCAGTGAGCGTCGGGCGCGTTTGGAAGACGTTTCGACGATCCTCCATTCCGACTGGCGACTCACCCCTTCAACGACCGACCTCGACACCGCCAAGCGGTGGTTTGACGAGTTCGAGGCTGCCGGATGTGACGGCATCGTGGGGAAGGATGTCAACGGTCCATACGTCGAAGGCAAGCGCCAGATGTTGAAGTTCAAGCACCGGCGATCGGTCGACTGCGTCGTCGGTGGCTACCGCATCCACAAGGACGGGGACAAGATCGGATCGCTCCTGCTCGGTCTGTATGCGGACAACGGGTCCCTTGCTTTCATCGGGCATTGTTCCGGATTCTCCAACCACGACCGTGTCGAACTACTTGAGCGATTCGACGCGCTCAAGGACGATGCGTCATTCGGAGATGATGTCAGGGCACCGGGTGGTCAGAGCCGCTGGTCTGGTGACAAAGACCTTTCGTGGGTGCCGGTCAAACCCGGTGTCGTGATCGAGATCAGCTATGACCAACTCACGGGCGACCGGTTCAGGCACGCGACCCGGTTCGAGCGATGGCGTCCCGACAAGGATCCGGATGCATGCACGTTCGACCAACTCGAGAGACCTGAGGGTCCCGGCTTCGACGACCTGTTCGGTTAGCCCCGGCCAAGTCGCGCTGCCCGAGGGTGCATGGCCCAGCGAACATCAGTGTTTGTCTCGTCGCTAGGTTGGAGCGTGAGGACGAGGGAAGCCGTCGTCACGCAGAAAGGATAAGGAATGAACGTCCGGGAACTGGTTGCTGGTGAAGTCGTGTGGGTCCCACCGTCGACGACGGTGCGTGATGCAGCACAAGTGATGATGGAGTCCGAGGTGGGTGCGGTTGCCGTCGGACAGCACGGCACCCTCGAGGGCATCATGACCGAACGCGACGTGTTGCGTGCGTGTGCTGATGGAGTCGCGATCGAGGACGTCACCGTCGGTGACTCGATGACGGCCTACCCGGACTCGTTTGATCCTGACATGAGCGTCGAAAGCGCTGCCGAATGGCTCGTGGGCGCCGGATACCGGCACCTTCCCGTCGTCGAAGGGGACAATGTCGTCGGGATGATCTCGATCAAGGATGTTCTGTGGGCCGTGATGGCTCCGGACGAAGTCGGGTAGGGACCCCGACTACTCATCAACGAACCGACAGGCGGTCAGTGCGCGTCCTCGGAACGAGTCGCTCCGGTCGACGTTGATCCCCGTCCCGGTGCGGACCGCGCTGGGTATGCCCCGATGAGTGTCGCGGCGGCGAGCGCCGCGACGGGGATCCACCAGTTGATCTGGGCATCCGTGGTGACGAGACCTTCCAGCGCCATCGCACCCGGTGCGACAACGGCCAGGATCACACCGACTGCCCATCGGACGGGTGGGGGCGCCTTCCCTCGATTGATGCGCACCTCAAAGGGGAGGAACAGCGCCACGAGGCCGATCGTGATGGTTCCGAGCATGACGAAGAACGGGACACGCATCAACCACCACATGGGAGTGCCGGGTTCGAAGGAGAACAGCCAACCGTCGCCGATGAAGATGCCGACCGCCCCGAGCAGCGACAGTGAGGTGAGGTGCCACAGGTAGAGCGTCATCATCGCTGCGGAGACCGCCACGACGAATCGCCAGACACCGCGTCGGTTGGTCAGTCGGCGTGCGTATGTCATGGTCGCCGCGATCAGGCCACCTTGTGCGACAGCCAGGAATCCGTTGGCGAAGGTCGGCGGTGTCATGTTCGAGATGCCGCCACCGGGGATCGTGACCATCGATACCGGGTACCAGCCAGCCGATGTCGTTGCCACGAGTGCACCGAGTCCGACGATGATCGCGATCACCCCGGCGAACGGAGGGATATTCCAGCCCGCTCGGTCACGGCGGTACCACGCGTATCCGAGCTGGTGGACGAATGCCCATACGAACAGGTAGTTGACCCATCCGATCCATTCGATGTCGAACCGGAAGCGGATCACATCGACGACGACGGCACAGGTCGCGAGCAACAGGACTGAGGCGAGTCCGGATCGGATCCACAAGCGGTAGGTCAACGGGGCGAGAAGGACCATGATCAGGTACACCGCGATGAACCAGAGCGGCAGGGTTGCGGACAGGGTTCCTGCGTGCAGAACGTTGTCGGGGACGAACGGCCGGAGCACGAGCACCAACCCGACCCACACCGCGACCAACGGCACGACCGGTGTGAACAAGCGGCGAACCCGAGCGGTGGTCCAGATGATGGCACCGGGGGTGTCACCGTCGAGAGCCGCTGCGTTGGCGAACCCACCGGCGAGGAAGAAGATGGGCATCACCTGGAAGATCCACGTGAGGTGCTCGGCTGCAGGAAACCACTCCAGCGTGTTACCAGCGAGGATCGTCCCGTCCGACATGACCCAGATAGATGCCGAGATCCAATGTCCGAAGATCACGAACATGAGCGCAACGACACGCCATGCGTCCACGACCCGGTTGCGAGTTGCGGGTGTTCGGTCGACTGCGACGTCGACGTTCCTCATGTATGAGCCGAGCATCCCGACATTGTTGCCGAATTACGCGTGGTCCGTCACCCGTAGCCGCAAACGGAGGAGGGGGATGAGAGGCACGAGGGCGAATGCCGCTCCGGTCAATGCGAGCGTTTGGTACGACGTCGCGGCGAGGAGGATCCCGGACAGCGCCGCTGCGGCCGCGCTCGACACCCAGGCTGTCGAGTCGGCGAATCCCTGGAGCTTGAGACGATCGGCAACACCGTGTCCGGATTGGAGCAGGGTGCTCCCTGAAACGAATCCGAAGTTCCAGGCCACACCCAGCAGGAACATGCTGATGAGGAGCACGACGGTACTCGCCGATGTCGCGGTGGCGGCGAGTCCGCACGCTGCGAGGAACACCGCCACCGCAAGCGCGATCATCTTACGCGCCCCGACGCGACCGATCAGCCAGCCGGTAATCGGTGCGATGGCGAACATCCCGAGGGTGTGGGCCATCATCACGTAGCCGATCGTCGTGAGTGTGCCATCGAAAGCCTTGATGTGGATCGGTGTCATCACCATGACGGTCACCATCACGACCTGGCTGACGATGATCGCCGCGATCGAGAGCTGAACGACCCGTGACGATAGGAGCTCGGCGAGCGGCCGCGCTTCGGCGTTCGGTTGGTCCGCATGGTCGCTCACTGCGAGCGTGAGGGGGTCCGGTCTGAGGCCGAGGAACATGAGCGCTGACCCGAGGGCGAATCCGATGATCGCCACCACGACAGGCCCGACGAGCTCATTGAACCCCGCGGTGAGGGCCATCGTTCCGGTCGGTCCGATCAAAGGAGGGCCGGCGACAGCCCCGATGGTCGATGCCCACACGATCAGGCTGATCGCCGATGCGCGTCGTTCCTCGACACGCATGTCCCCCGCTGCATAGCGCGATAGCTGGCCGACGCTCCGCCCGATGCCGATGGCGCCCATGCCGAGCAGGAGGATCGCGAAGTTCTGCGCTCCGATCGCTATCACCACGAGTACCGCGCCGAGCACAGCGACTGCATACCCCGCTGCGAAAGTCGGACGTCTCCCGATCCGGTAGCTCATCCACGACAGGAGCGCGGCGCCGAGTGCCACGCCGAGCGTCCCGGTCGAGCCTGCGAAACCTGCAAGGGAGGTCGATCCCGTGATCTCCTCGGCGATGAGCGCTGCGACCGTTGCAATACCGATGTATGCGGTGGATCCGATGGCGTTGCCCGTGAACAACGTCCAGATCAGGCGCTTGCGGGTGGCCTGCTGCTTCGGGATCGTCTGCATCCCATGGACGCTAGCGACGATCGAGACCCCAGGTCGCGGTTCAAAGGTTCGAAGTCGGAATCCGGATGTTGGAGGTCAGAGAGCAGTTGGTGGACCGTCGTCGGACTCAGCCTTCCATCTTGCGCTTGCTCGGTTGGACCCTCGGCGGTTCACCCGGCATCTTGGGATAGTGCGGCGGCCAGGGAGCGTCGCCTTCACCGTTCTGTTCGTCACGGGCCACCCATTCGAGAGCGGGCGAAAGATCCGCGGCGGACTCGTCGATGCCGTCGGTCAGATCACCGAGCGAGTCCCAGCGGTCTTTGAACGACATGAGATCGAAGCGATCGGGCGCCATGTCATCGAGCTCGTCCCAGCCGAACGGGGTCGAAACCCATCCGGTGTGCCGGATCGAGTACGCGGACGCGACGGTCTTGTCCCTGGCATTCTGGTTGTAGTCGAGGAACACTCCCGACCGCTCCTCCTTCCACCACGCCGTTGTCGCAAGCTCATTGCGACGTGTCGCCTCTCTGGCTATCGCAAGGCATGCTCGTCGCACCTCGTAGTAGGTCCATTCCGGGCGAAGGCGGACGTAGATATGGATGCCCCGATTCCCAGAGGTCTTCGGCCAGCCGATGAAACCGAGCTCGTCGAGAATCTGCTTGATGGTGTGAGCGACGTCGATGACGGCGTCGAAGCCGTACTCGTCGGTCGGGTCGAGATCGATCCGCAGTTCGTCGGCGTGTTCCATGTCCGACGCCCGGGAGTTCCATGGGTGCAGATCGAGGCAGTTCATCTGGGCGAGCCAGACGACGTCCTGGATCTCAAGTGGGAGGAACATCGTGCCGGGTCGTTGGGAGGGGAACTGGACGTCCACGCGTGATCTGGCGGAGTCGGGGATTCGTTTGACATAGAACGGATCGCCGCTGACGCCTTTTGTCCACCGTTTGAGCATCGTCGGGCGGTTGTACACGCCGCGCAGGGCGCCGACTCCGCACATGGCGAAGTGCTCGGCGACGTCGAGCTTCGTCCAGCCCGTGTCAGGGAACACGACCTTGTCGGGGCTCGATATTCGAACCGGAACGCCCCCGGCGTCGACATGTGCTTCCTTCGCCATGATCAGAGTATCGCACCCTCACCAGCGGAAACCTCGGTTGCGGTCTGTCGTTTCGGCGGCAACAACCAGGCTTCCTCGTCTGGACCCGGTAGTGTCGTGCCGACGTCAAGGAGAGGAGTGCGTCGTGACGGTTGAAGTTGTGGATCCGATCGGGGATCTGAAGAAGTCGTGGTGGCTCTTGCTCGTGATGGGGCTCGTGTCAGTCGCGGTGGGTGGCCTTCTCATCTTCTGGCCGGGTCAGACCCTGACGGTGATAACGAGCATCTTCGGCTTCTTCATGATCCTGTCGGGCCTCGTCCGGTTCGCAGTCGCGATCTTTGCCGGGGGTACCGAGGGTCGATGGCTCCTCGTGCTCGCCTCGATCGTCGGCGTTGTCCTCGGCGTCGTGATCATGAAGAATCCGACGGCAACGATCGGAGTGGTCGTCCTCATCACCGCCATCTTCTGGCTCATCTCAGGGATGGTCGACCTGTTCAGGGGTATCACCGACGGCTCGCTCCCGGATCGGGGAGCCCGTATAGCGTTCGGAGCGCTCGCGGCCGTTCTCGGTGTGGTGATCCTTGTGTGGCCGGCGCCGACGGTTCTCGTGTTCGCCGTGCTCGCGGGTATCTATGCCGTGTTCTTCGGCGTCTTGGAGATCATCTCCGCATTTGCGCTGAAGAACGCCTGACGATGGTGGCGGTCGGGGATTCGGGATCGGTCGAATTCGTCGTCACCGAGGACGCAACGGCGTCAGCACTCGGTTCCGGCGATGTTCCGGTACTCGGAACGCCGAAGGTCATCGCTCTGTGCGAGGGGGCAGCTGTCGCTGCGATAGCGGGTTCGCTCCCCGAAGGGTCGACGACAGTCGGGACACGCATCGCGGTTGACCATCTCGCACCGACACCGGTCGGGGGAACGGTTGTCGCGTCCGCGGTCGTCACCCACCACGATGGTCGATCGATCGAACTCGATGTGAAGGTCGTCGCAGG
>CAYTWC010000021.1:0-13748 GCA_964441975.1 uncultured Acidimicrobiaceae bacterium
ACGGCGAGCACTGCCTCGATGGTCCTGCGAACCGAAACCGCGTCCCAGTCCGAAACCATCAGATGGAAGTTGAACGGCATGTGGAATTCGTCGAGCGCAGCGCCGTAGTACAACGCCCAGTCACCGAGGTCGAACACGTGGACCTCGCTGACGGATGTCCGTTCGTCGTACTCGTCAAGCACCGTTCGAAGTCGCCGGTGGATGCCATGGACATCCTCGTGGCCCAGGTCGTACAGATGCTCGAACCGTCCGTATTCGCCCATGTCTTTGTACGGGTCCACGTATCCATCCGGAACCGGGGGGTTGTTCCGATCAAGCGGGTCTTTCATCAGTTGGTGGGCGCCGTCGATACGAAACCCGTCGACTCCCAGATCGAGCCAGAAGCGGGCAACCTTCTCCATGGCATCGATCACCTCGGGATTCCGCCAATTGAGGTCCGGTTGGTGGGGGAGATATGAATGCCGGAAGTACTGACCCGTTCCCGGATCCAATGTCCACGATGGTCCCGAGAAGACACTGACCCAGTTGTTCGGAGGACCGCCGTCGGGAGCCGGATCCCGCCAGACGTACCAATCGCGTTTCGCGGACGTCACGGCCTCCCGGGACTCGAGGAACCACGGATGGTCGCTGCTCGTGTGGTTGACGACGAAGTCGATGATGACCCGCATGCCGCGTTCGTGGACACCGTCGATCAACCTCCGCGCATCATGTGCCGTCCCGAATATGGGGTCCACTTCGGTGTGCTCAGCCACGTCGTAGCCCCAGTCGCGCATCGGCGATCGATAGAACGGGGACATCCACAGTGCATCGACGCCGAGCGAATCGGAGAGGTAGTCGAGCCGATCGATGATGCCTTCGAGGTCGCCGTAGCCGTCGCCGTCCGAGTCGTTGAAGCTGAGTGGATACACCTGGTAGAAGACTGCCGTCTGCCACCAGGGTCGCGTTTCGCTGGTCACATCGACGAGGCTAGGTGCGAGCCCTGCGAAAGTACCGGAGTCGGGCGTCGGGTGAGAATCGGTTGACATGACCCCTTCATACTTTGTATGTTTAGTAAACATTCATTGTAGAGTGCCACCACCACCAACCATGACAGGCGGGAAGACGTCGTGAGAACCGACCGATCGGAGTTCCAGAGGCTGACGCCACTGACACCGCGTGCCAAAGCGACACGGGGCCAGACACGGACGAACAACCTCCGACTCGCTCTCCAGATCATCTTCGACCAGGACCCGACCTCACGGGCGGAGGTGGCCCGTCAATCGAATCTGACTCCGGCCACAGCTTCAGGGCTTGTCGACGAACTGCTTGCTCTCGACCTCATCGAGCAGGTCGGAACCGGTGTGTCAATGGGCGGTAAACCCCCGACGCTCATCGCACCGAAGCCGGGTGGTCGCCAGATCATCGCTCTCGACATCTCGTCGCCGATGTTCCGCGGCGCGATCATCGACCTCGCCGGCGACGTCGTGACGACACAGACCGCCCCGGGCGCCACCCGCGAGGACGGCGTTGAGGCGACCGTCGAACTCGTCGAACGCCTTGCATCCGTCGCAACCGCACCGATCCTCGGCATCGGCATCGGCGCTCCAGGTGTCGTCGATCAAGAGCTCGGAACGATCACGTCCGCCAACCTGCATTGGGTGGACATGCCCCTGCGTGACGCCGTAGCCGTCGCGGCGGACGTGCCGGTGCACATCATCAACGACGCCCAGGGCGCGGCGTTGCGCGAGTTCTCCCAGATCGAGAGTGAGACGAAGAGTCTGGTTCTCGTCCGCGTCGGCTTCGGAATCGGAGCCGGCTACGTGCTCGATGGTCACCTGTTCCGTGGTGACAACCCGGCGATAGGTGAGATCGGGCACGTCCGACTCGACGGAGACGGACCCGTATGCGCGTGTGGGAACACGGGATGCCTCGAATCGAAGGCCTCCATGTCTGCGGTTCTCCGCGACCTCGGAGTCGCCGAGCCATTGAGCCGTGCCGTCATCAAGGGTCTTGCTGGCGACCCGGCGTCGGGCGAGGTCATCGTCGAAGCAGCTACCGAGCTCGGGCGGGTACTTGCGGGTGTCGTCTCCGCGCTCGCTGTCAGCGAGGTCAAGATCTGGGGAGAAGCGGTCGAGCTCGGGGATCGGTACCGGGCGACCGTCGAAGAAGAGATCCGCAAGCGCGTGCTTGCGGTCGGTGCGCAGAACCTATCGGTCAACTACGCGATCACTGGCGATGACGCGGTGATGCGCGGGGCTGCCGGTCTGGTTCTCAACTCCGAACTCGGAGTCAGTTGGTGAAATGCGCGATTACATCGAAAGAAGATCGCTTGAGCGAAGTCGGTGCCGTGAGCGCCGGAGTCGCATGTGCGAGACACACGGAACGATCCCACGGAGGAGATTCCAATGAAAAGAAAATGGATAGTCGCACTGTTTGCGGCACTGGCTCTTCTTGCTGCGGCGTGTAGCCCGGCTGCCGAAGAGTCCTCGACAACAACGACGGCCGCCGACGGTGGCGGTGATGGCGGCGAGGGAGCAACTCCCTACGAGAACCTGAACGCCGCGCTGGCCGGTGACTACGAAGGCACGGAGATCATTCTCCAAACCCAGTGGACCGAGTCCGAGGAAGAGAAGCTCCTTGCTTCGCTCGCTCCGTTCGAAGAGGCAACCGGCATCACCATCACGCACGAGGGTCTTGCGGGTGACCACGAGACGGTGCTCACCGTTCGGGTCGATGGCGGGGATGCCCCTGACATCGCCCAGATCGCCCAGCCGGGGAAGATGGCGCAGTTCGCCGCAGAGGGCAAGCTCGTCAACCTCTCCGATTGGATCAACGAGGAGCAGCTCCAAGAGGACTACATCGAGTCCTTCCTTGATCTCGCCTCGTACGAGGGTGACACCTACGGCGTCTGGTGGAAGGGCGATCTGAAGTCGATCGTGTTCTACCCGGTCCAGGCGTTCGCTGATGCTGGCTACGAGGTTCCGACGACGTGGGACGAGCTCATCGCTTTGAGCGACCAGATCGTCGCTGACGGAAACGGAAACCCGTGGTGCATCGGCATCGAGTCCGGTGACGCGACAGGGTGGCCGGCCACCGACATGCTCGAGGACATGATCCTGCGTACCGCGGGCGCCGATGTCTATGACCAGTGGATGACCCACGAGATCCCGTTCAACGACCCGGCGGTCCTTGATGCTGCTGGATACATGGCAGACATCTACTTCACCGAGGGCTATGCCTGGGGTGGCAACACCGGCATCAACGCAACGTGGATCGGCGACATTCCGATTCCGATGCTCACCGAAGAGGGTGAAACCGAGTGCTGGATGCTCAAGCAGGCGGCATGGATCCAGGACTTCTTCGTCGATGGCACGGAGTTCCCGGAGCAGGTGGACTTCTTCTATCTGCCCGGTATCGATCCGGCACACGGCAACCCGGTGCTTGGTTCGGCGGACATGTTCATGATGTTCAACGACCGCCCGGAGGTTCGTGCCCTCATGGAGTACTTCGCGACTCCTGAGTCCGCACGCCCGTGGATCGAAGCCGGCGGGTTCATCTCGCCGAATCAGGCGGTTCCGCTCGACTGGTACACAACGTGGCCGAACAACCGGCTTGCGGCCATGATGGCCGACGCAAGTGTGTTCCGCTTCGATGCGTCCGACGTGATGCCGACCGTGGTCGGAGGTGGAACGTTCTGGTCCGAGATGGTCAACTGGGTCGCCGCCAACGGTGAGAACACCGAAGAGGTGTTCCAGGCGATTGAGGACAGCTGGCCGAACGGCTAGGCGTCCGTACGCTATGTTCACGCCCAGGGCGCCCCGATAGCCCTGGGCGTGAACACCCCTCCCATGACCACACCACCAGAAACCGAATCAACTTCACCCACCACGACGCGTCGGAGTGGTTTGCTATTCGGTGTGCTGGCCCTCTTGTCGCTCGGAGTCCTATGGCTCGGCGTGACGATCCTCATCGACCCCGAGGCTCTGCCGCGACTGATGGCGGCGCTCTATGAGTTGTTCGGAGACGAACGCACCGCAGCGATCATCAGACATGATGGGCTCCAGGCAGGATTCAGCCGGGCCGTCATAGCCACGTTTGCGCTGATCGTCGGTGTCGGAGGCGTCTGGGCCGTCTATATCGGGTTCAACAAGCTCATCGACTTCGCTCCGTACTCGTGGCAACCCAAAATGCGTCCGTGGCTGTTCGTCGGCCCTGCCGCTCTGTTCCTCGGCATCTTCCTGATCTACCCAACCGTCCAAACGATCATCATCAGCCTCAGCGAGAACGGCGGATTCTCCGACAACTACTCGTTCGTGTTCACCGACCCCGACATGCAGATCGCCCTCCGCAACAACGCGATCTGGCTCATCGTGGGGACGACCGGTAGCGTGCTCATCGGCCTGCTCTTCGCGGTGATGGCCGACCGGGTCAAGCGGGAAGCGTTCGCAAAGACCTTTGTCTTCATGCCCCTCGCCATCTCCATGGTCGGTGCCGCTGTCATCTGGCGTTTCATGTATGCGTGGCGCCCCGAGGGGTCCGAACAAATCGGGCTCATCAACGCCGCATGGACGGGACTCGGTAACGAACCGGTGGCGTTTCTCCAGGTCATGCCGTGGAACAACCTGTTCCTGATCGTGATCATGATCTGGCTCCAGACAGGGTTCGCGATGGTGATTCTCTCAGCAGCGCTCAAGGGTGTCCCGTCAGAGATAATCGAAGCCGCTCGGATCGACGGAGCCCGCGAGACCCAGCTCTTCTTCAAAGTGGTGCTCCCGAACATCAAGGGAGCGATGATCACGGTTGCGACGACGATCTTCATCGCCATCCTGAAGGTGTTCGACATCGTGTTCGTGATGACCGGTGGTCGTTTCGAGACCGAGGTCCTCGCGAACAGCATGATCAATCAGATGTTCAAATTCAGGAACTTCGGCCGTGCGAGCGCGATCGCGGTCGTCCTGATGGTCGTCGTCACGCCCATCATCGTTCTCAACATCCGAAATCTGCGTAGGCAGGGGATCGACGCATGAGCATCGCATCAGGTCGCCAAGCCACCGCCGCGGTCGACGCAGCGTCAGGTCGCCGCAAACGTCGCTTCCGTCGATTGACCCAGAACATCTGGGTCAGGCTGACCGTTGCGGCGATTGCGCTGATCTGGACGCTCCCGACGGCAGGGATCTTCATCTCTTCATTCCGCGAGCCGTCGGCGATCCGAAGCTCAGGGTGGTGGACGGTCTTCCAGCATCCATTCGACTTCACGCAGTGGACACTCGACAACTATGCCCAGGTCCTCGCGGACGACGGGATGATGGATGCCTTCCTCAACAGTCTCCTCGTCACGATCCCGGCGACCGTCATCCCGATCACGATCGCTGCTTTCGCCGCCTATGCGTTCGCGTGGATGCGATTCCCCGGTCGCACCCTGTTGTTCGCGACCGTCATCGGTCTGCTCGTCGTACCCCTCCAGATGGCCCTCATCCCCCTCCTCCGCCTGTACGGAGGGCTCGATCTCACCGGGACGTTCCTCGGGATCTGGCTCGCCCACACCGGCTTCGGGCTCCCGTTGGCGGTCTACCTGCTCTACAACTACATGGCGACGCTGCCCAAGGACCTCTTCGAGTCGGCAGCGATCGACGGTGCAAGCCACTTCACGACCTTCACGAGGCTGGTGCTGCCGCTCTCGTTCCCCGCGCTGGCCGCCTTTGCGATCTTCCAGTTCCTCTGGGTCTGGAACGACTTCCTCGTCGCACTCGTGTTCCTCGGTACCGGTTCGGACACAGCCGTGCTGACGGCACAACTCAACGAGCTCGTCGGACGACTCGGCCAGGACTGGCATCTCCTCACCGCGGGCGCCTTTGTGTCCATGGTCGTCCCGTTGGCTGTCTTCCTCGGGCTCCAGCGCTACTTCGTGCGCGGCCTCCTGTCCGGATCCGTGAAGGGCTAGCGATGTCGGTAGCCGATGCCCATCTGCTGCTCGCGTTCGAAGGAACCACAGTCCCTTCGTGGCTCGCCCGCCACCTCAGCGACGATCCTCCGGCAGGGGTCACTCTGTTCCGCGAATGGAACCTCACATCGCCGGCCCAAACCGCTGAACTCGTCACCGATCTCCAGACGCGGAATGGCGCGGACGTACCCCTGTTGGTGGCGATCGACCAGGAAGGGGGACAACTGCTGGGTCTCGTCGGGTCGACACCGTTTGCGGGCAACATGGCGCTTGGCGCTGCCGGCGATGTCGATCTCGCATATCGCGTTGCGCTGGCGATGGGCGTCGAGCTCCGGTCTGTCGGAATCAACGTCACGTACGCACCTGCGGTGGATGTGGCGAGCGAACCGTCGAACCCCTCGCTCGGCATCCGGAGTTTCGGCGACGACCCCGCCGCGGTCTCGCTGCTTGCCGGTGCGGTGGTGTCCGGATTCGAGCATGCCGGTGTCCGGACAACGGCGAAACATTTTCCCGGCAAGGGTGAGGCGGCGGTTGACCCCCACTACGAGTTACCCGTTCTCGACATGGACCGTTCGCGACTCGACCGAGTCGAACTGCCACCGTTCCGGTCCGCATTCGGCGCAGGTGCGAGTCTGTTGATGGTCGGGCACTATGTCGTCCCTGCCCTCACCGGCGACCATGCGACACCTATCCCGAGCTCCCTCCAGGCGATCGAGGGGGTCGCGAGGGGCGAACTCGGGTTCCGAGGGCTGGTGGTGACAGATGCACTGGACATGGGAGCACTCGACCAGGGTCCCACCCAAGTCGTCGAGATCATCGCCATGATGCGAGCAGGCGTCGACCTACTCCTCTGTATGCCGGACCGAAACCTGACCAGCAGGGTGCGCGCAGCGGTCGAGCGAGGACACGCTCGCGGTCTGATCCCGGACACGACGCTTGCTGCATCCCGGAGCAGGATCCGGCGGCTCCGCGAGGACCTCGGGCGACCTGTCGTCGACCCATCGCAGGTCGGAAGTGCCGAGAATCTGGTGCTCGCGAACGAACTCGCCGCCCGTTCCGTGACCCTCGTCCGTAACGACGCGGGGTTGCTGCCACTCGACATCGCCGACGACGACCGCATGCTCGTGTTGGAGCCCGAGCCGACCAATGTGACTCCGGCCGACACCTCGCGCCTCTATGAACCTGAGCTCGCTGCGGCTCTACGCCGTGCCCATCGAGCGGTGGATTCCTACGTATACCCCCACCAGCCCTCTGATCAGGACATTGCAGCGGTACTTGCCGCGGCCCGCGACGCGTCGATCATCATCATCGGGACGGTCGCCGCGGGGGCAGGTCAGTCTGATCTCGTCAGGGCCCTGATCGCCCTCGGGAAGCCGGTGATATCGGTAGCCCTCCGGACGCCATTCGATCTGACGACATATCCCGAGTCTGACACGCACATCTGCACCTACGGCGCCCACGCCCCGTCCATGAGCGCGTTGGTCGCATGCCTGTTCGGGCGAGCGCCGTTTCTCGGGTCACTGCCTGCTGCGATCCCCGGCTTGTACCCGAGTGGACACAGCGCGTGACGCTGATCCCGGACTCTGCCACGAGAGCGCGGTCCCGAACCGGTCGACTCCCGGGTGACGACCTATCATCGGGGATTCGTCAGATCACCGCAGGGGAGCGATGCATGTCAAGCCAGGCCGTCTATCTGGACATCGCCGCGTATCTGCGTGACCTCGTCGCCGGCGGTCAACCCGGTGATCTGCTTCCGTCCGACGCCGAGTTGTGTGAACGCTTCAACGTGTCACGCATGACGGCGCGACAAGCGGTGCAGTTGCTCGTGAACGAACGTGTCGTCGAGCGGAGTCGCGGCCGTGGGACGTTCATCGCAAAACGGCGTGTCCCTCGTGCTCTCGGCTCCCCGCTTTCCTTCACGGAAAGCATGCGCCAGCGCGGGCTGTCGGCCTCATCCCACATGATCGAGCGACGGGCAGGCTCCGCCACCGACATCGACGCCATGGCGCTCGGAATCGATGAAGGCTCCGCTGTCGAGATCATCGAGCGCGTGCGTCTTGCCGACGGAGTACCGATGGCGCTCGAGCGAGCGGTTCTCCCCTCGGCGATCGGAGCGGAACTCGCAAGCAATTCGCTCGAAGGGTCACTCCATGCAGCGTTCGAAGACGCCGGACGCATTCCCTCGCGTGCCGCATCGGAGGTCTCCGCGAGGCTCTCGACCGAGTACGAGCAGGAGCACCTCGATCTCGATCCGGCGTCGGTCGTGCTGAGCGAGGAGCGAACGATCTTCGACCACAACGGTGAGGCGCTCGAGCACACGATCACGATCTACGCAGCGGACCGATACAGCTTCACCGCCATGCTGTTTCCCGATGTGTCAGGGGAGCGTGATCATGGCTGAACGATATCTCGGGCTGGATCTCGGCGGTACGAACATAAAGGTCGCCGTCATCGAGGATGTGGGCGGAGACGCGCCGAAGGTGTTGTTCGACGCAAAGGTCCGGACCGGAGCGGCGCACGGACCCGAGCACGTCCGTGACCGCCTCATAAGCGTCGGCCGCGACACTGCCGATGAGTACGGCCCGTTCGTCGGTGTCGGTCTCGGTGTCCCCGGGTTGTTCGAGCCCGAATCCGGCACTATCCAACTGTTCCCGAATCTACCGGGACCGTGGAAGGGGTTCCCGCTCAGGGATGCGGTCGGTGAAGGGATCGGCGTCCCTACGGCAATGATCAACGATGCGAGGGCATTCACCCTCGCGGAGGGCACCGTCGGCGCAGGCAAGGGCGCTGCAATCATGCTTGGCATCACACTCGGGACCGGTATCGGTGGAGGCCTCATGATCGACGGCCGCATCCATGCAGGTACGTTCGGGACAGCCGGGGAGTTCGGCCACCAGATCGTGGATCCACGCGGTCCGCTGTGTGGCTGTGGAAACCGGGGCTGTCTCGAAAGTGTCGCGAAGGGTTCGGTGATCGCCAAGGCTGCAGGCGTCAAGAACGCCGAGGCGGCGTACGCCGCGGCAAAGGCGGGGGACCCGGCGGCTTTGAAGGCGACGCACGACGCCGGCTTCTACATGGCGATCGGTATTTCGAATGCCGTGACCCTGATCGGGATCGATACGGTCGTGCTTGGCGGGGGCATCATGTCGGCGGGGGAACTTGTGCTCGAGCCACTCCGAGCGGCAGTGCGCGAACGAGTGACAATCGTTCCGGCTGACGAGCTCGTGATCGTCCGAGCTGCACTCGGCGGCAAGGCCGGTGCAATCGGTGCTGCGCTCGCCGGCAAGGCTCAGGACGAAACGCGGGCTTTGTAGTCCTCGAGGATCTCCTCCGTTCGGGTTGCGCCGATCCGGGTGACACCGATCGACATCACCTCGAGGAGCCCATCGAGTGTCCGCACCCCGCCGGCCGCCTTCACCTCGACGGCGTCCGAAACGGATGCACGCATCAGCGTGAGGTCGTCGATCGTTGCACCTGATGGTGCGAACCCCGTGGATGTCTTGACGAACGCCGCACCCGCCGATTCACTTGCTTTGCACGCGGCGACGATCTCGTCCTTGGTCAGGTAGGCGTTCTCGAAGATGACTTTCACGATCGCGTCATCGCCTGCTGCGTCCACGACGGCTGCAATGTCTTGTTCCACATAGCCGAGGTCGCCCGAGCGAAGCCGTGCGATGTTGAGCACCATGTCGAGTTCGACAGCACCGTCGGCTACGCACTGATCTGCTTCGAACACTTTGACAGCGGTGGTGTGCGACCCGTGGGGAAACCCGACGACCGTGCTCACCGGGACGTTTGTGCCCTCGAGTTCGGCGACCGCGAACGAGATGTCGGCAGGACGGACCGTCGCAGACGCGACCTGGTAATTCGCGGCGACCGCGCAACCCTCTCGCACGTCGCTGATGGTGAGCTCGGGTCGCAGCAGGGAATGATCGATCATCTTCGCAACCTGTTCATAGGTCACGTCGTTGGCTGTGAGTGGTGTAGTCATGGCGAGCATCATAGCTCCCATTCCTTTAAATGTATAGACATTTCGATGTGGTCGCTTTCCTTCGCATCGTGGCAGGGTTCCCGCGAGTATGGGCTACACACGGCTACCGTTGTGTGGTCGCTCCGGGTGGAGGCCAGCGCTCGTCGCTTCCCCGGGGACACAACGACACGAACCCTCGCCCCGGTTGGACTGCCTCTTTCGACCGAACCGCGTCTGCAGACGATGGCGTCGCACTCGCGTTCGAGACCGAGAACAGCAGATCACCAGGCCGCGCGCGGCGAAGGAAGAGTCATGTCCACCACCAAATTCAAAGACCTCGGCCTGCCGAAACCCATTGTCGATGTGCTCGTGCGCAACGACATCGCCGAGCCTTTCCCGATCCAGGCGTCATCGATCCCGGATGCGATGAGTGGGAGGGACGTCGCCGCACGTGCCCCGACCGGGTCCGGCAAGACACTTGCGTTCGGCCTTCCGATCCTCGCGATGGTTCCCGTCGCGGAGTCGAGGCGTCCCACGGCTCTGATCCTTGCCCCCACACGTGAACTCGCCGCCCAGATCCGACTTGACCTCGCACCGTACGGGAAGTCGGTCAATCGGCAGGTCTTCGCGGTGTTCGGTGGGGTGCGTTATCAGACACAAAAGGACTGGCTCAACCGCGGGGTCGATGTCCTCGTAGCGACACCGGGGAGACTCGAGGACCTGATCGACCAGAACGCTGTCGAGTTGCGCGATGTCGAGATCGTCGCCGTCGATGAGGCAGACCGCATGGCGGACATGGGGTTTCTTCCGACGGTGAAGCGGATACTGGACCAGACCTCGAACGGTCGCCAGACCTTGCTGTTCTCTGCGACCCTCGACGGGGATGTGAAGGCGTTGGTCGACCGATACCAGAACGATCCGGCACGCCACGCGGTAGGAGGTGTCGACCCGCTCGCCACCGAGGCGGTTCACCACTTTTGGCAGGTCGAGCACAAGGACAAGGTCGCCCACACGGCGGGTGCAATCGCAGCGACGGGGTCGACGATCGTCTTCGTCAAGACGCGCCACGGTACCGATCGCGTCGCGAAGCAGCTCAAAGCCGAAGGTGTCCACGCAGCGTCGATGCACGGCGGCCTCTCCCAGAATCAACGAAACCGCGCTCTCAAGTCGTTCGCGGATGGGAAGGTCAGCGCCCTTGTGGCGACCGACGTCGCCGCCCGTGGCATCCATGTCGATGACGTATCGACCGTTGTGCACTTCGACGTCCCGCACGGGCACAAGGACTACCTGCATCGGTCCGGTCGGACCGCTCGAGCCGGAGCAGGTGGAACCGTGGTCAGCCTGTTCACGAAGCCGGAACGGCGTGCTGTCATCAGGATGCAGAAGAACCTGGACATGCACGAGCCGATCACCGATCCGAAGCCCGAGAGCCTCAGTCGCCAGAAGACTGGGGCGAGAAGGCAGAAACCAGAGATCCGCCATCAGAGGGCCGATGCTGCGCCAGCTCCGTCGGGTTCAGAGACGGGGACGCGGAAGTCACAGAGTGCGAGTGCTCCGAGGCGGAAGAAGAAGCACATCCCGGCATCCGGTATCAAAGGTCAGATGCAGGATGTCTACATCGGCAATCTCCCGTGGAAACTCACCGATGATGATCTGCTGCACATGGCTGGCAAGTACGGAACGGTGACCGCTGCCAAGGTCAAGATGGACCGCCGAGGACGCTCAAAGGGTGTCGGATTCGTCACGATGCCAAAGGCAGATGCTTCCCGGGCGGTCCACTCGCTCAACGGGAAGAAGGTCAACGGTCGACCGCTGAAGGTCCGTTTTGCTACACCGGAACCGGGACGCTGACGCCGTCGGGCAACCCGCTCCACTGAAGCAGGTCGACCGTCAGGCCCAAGCCGAGCCGTGTCCGGTGATCTCGTCGGCTCCATTGGTCTCGGCGAAGATCGACTTGATCAGATCGTTGAGCGCATCGACATCGACGAGGAAGCCGTCATGTCCGTGGATCGAATCCAGCACCGCGAAGCGACACCGAGGCAGGTTCGCAGCGAGGCTCCGGACTTCAGCCACCGGATAGAGCACATCGGTACTGATACCGATGACGAGACCCCTCGCATCGACCCGATGCAGGATGCCCTCGATCGGACCACGTCCTCGGCCGACATCGTGCGTGTCCATTGCGTCGATCAACCTGAGATACGAGTTTGCGTCGAACCGGTCGACGAGCTTGCGTCCCTGATGCTGGAGATAGCTCTGGACGGCGAATCCGTCGTCATCTGCCCGGCGACCGAATCGCGCCTCGAAGCTCGTCGCACTCCGGTAGCTCGTCATCGCGATCATCCGTGCCGTGCTCAAACCCGCACTCGGCTGAGCGTCGAGGGCGTAGTCTCCTCCCGCGAACGTCGGATCGGTCACGATCGCGTTGCGTTGCGATTCGGAGAAGCCAACCGCCCAAGCTGATTGCGCGGCTCCTACGGCGATCGGGACGATGCGGTCGACCATGTCGGGATACTTGATCGCCCATTCGAGCACCTGCATGCCACCCATCGATCCACCGATCACGAGATCGAGCTCGTTGACCCCAAGGCTGTCGAGCACGGCGCGTTGGACATCGACCATGTCCCGAATCGTGACCCGGGGGAAGGTCGAGCCATAGTGGCCGGATCCGTCCGCGGTCTCGGATGTCGGTCCCGTGGTCCCGGCACAGCCGCCGAGGACGTTCATCGAGACGATGAACGAAGCAGCCGGGTCGAACACCTTGCCTGCGCCGAACAGGCCGGACCACCACTCATCCGCGTTTGCATCGCCCGTCAACGCATGGCAGATCAGAATCGCGTTGGGCCGGTGCTTGCCCCACGTCCGGACCTCGACGGTGACGTCGGTGAGCGTTTCCCCTCCTTCAAGGGGAAACGCTCCACCGATCGTTACTCGATGTTTCACGACGCGACGGCCTTTGCTGTCTTCGTGGCGGCGAGTGCCTGCTCGAAGTCCGCTTTGATGTCGTCGATGTGCTCGATGCCGACCGACACGCGAATGAGGTCATCGCTCACACCGGCTGCCAGTTGCTCCTGCGAGTCGAGCTGCTGGTGTGTCGTCGATGCCGGATGGATGACGAGCGTCTTTGCGTCCCCGACATTGGCGAGATGTGAGGCGAGCTCGACCGAGTCGATGAACTTCTTGCCCGCTTCGATCCCGCCTTCGACACCGAAGGAAAGCACGCCGCCGTACCCGTTGGTGAGGACCTTCTTCGCCACCTCGTGGTAGGGATGGTTCTCCAGACCCGGGTAGTTGACCCATGTGACCTGTGGTTGGTCCTCGAGCCACTGCGCGAGCTCGAGAGCGTTGTCAACGTGGCGCTGAACCCGCAATGAGAGCGTTTCGACTCCCTGCAGGAGCAGGAACGCGTTGAAGGGCGACAGTGCCGCACCGAGATCCCGCAAACCTTCGACACGAGCGCGGATGGCGAACGCGATGTTCCCGAACGGTCCGTCGGGTCCGAACGTCTCCCCGAAGATCAGGCCGTGGTAGCCGGGAGCCGGATCGGTGAACTCAGGGAACTTGCCCCCGCGCCAGTCGAAATTGCCCGAGTCCACGATGACTCCACCGATGGAGGTTCCGTGTCCACCGATCCACTTCGTCGCCGAGGCGACGACGATGTCGGCTCCCTGATCGATCGGCCGTGCGATGTAGCCGGCCGCACCGAACGTGTTGTCGACGATCAGCGGTATGCCCGCAGCGTGCGCCGTCTCTGCGAACGCAGAGATGTCGGGTACGTTGAATCGCGGATTGCCGATGGATTCGAGGTAGAACGCCTTGGTCCTGTCGTCGACCCTCGCGGCGAATTCCTCCGGATCG
>CAYTWC010000022.1:0-7356 GCA_964441975.1 uncultured Acidimicrobiaceae bacterium
CGGATGTCCCGGTCATCGTCGCGACTGCCCGCAGTGAGGACCGCGATGTGATCCGAACACTCGACGCCGGTGCCGATGACTACCTCGTCAAGCCCTTCTCGGTCGAGCAGCTCGAGGCGAGGCTGCGGGCGGTCCTACGGCGCTCGGCTGCCGAGTCCTCGACACCACAGATCATCGTCGGTGACCTTCGCATCGACCCGAGTTCCCGTGTCGCTTCCCTCGAAGGTGTCCCGCTCCAGCTGTCCCCGAAGGAGTTCGATCTGCTTGCGTATCTCGCCGAGCGGCTCGGGGTCGTCGTGTCGAAGCGCCAGCTCATGGCCGAGGTGTGGCGCCAGCCGTACGGTGGGTCTGAGAAGACCGTCGATGTGCACATCTCCTGGCTCCGAAAGAAGCTCGGGGAGACGGCAGCGAGCAGCAAGTATCTCGAGACGGTCTATGGAGTCGGCATCAAGCTCGTAGATCCGTCATGAGGCGCCGGCTTGCCTGGCTGTCGTTCGCCGTGGCATCGTTGGTCGTCGTCTCGTTCCTGTTCCCCGTGGCCATCCTGATCAGGAACCAGGCCGAGAACCGAGCCCTGTCGGGTGCAGAGCGCGATGTCGGGTCCGTTGCGGCTGCCCTTGCGGTTGCGGGATCGGTTGGGTCCGACGGAGCGATCACACCGGAGTTCGGCGAAACAGTGCTTGCCGCGTTCGCGGATCCGGAAGGTTTGAGCATCATCTTTCCCGATGGGACGGTTGTCGGCACACCCGTGGAGATCTCGGCGAACATCGAACAGGCGAGGCGGGGGGCGGCCTTCACAGCAAAGGTCGATGGCGGTGCCGAGGTGCTGGTCCCGGTGCTCCTTCCCGACGCGCCGTCTGACAATGCCGTGATCGTCGTCCAAGCGTTCGTGCCCGACGAGGAACTGACCAGCGGTGTCGCTGCGGCGTGGGCGTTGCTCGGAGCGCTCGGGTTCTTCTTGTTCGGTGTCGGCGTGTTCGCTGCCGATCGCCTCGGTCGTTCGGTCGTGCGTCCTGTGACGGAGCTGTCAGATGCAGCGCTTCGCTGGGGAGACGGCGATCTTGACATCCGGGTTGTCCCTGGTGGGCCAGAGGAGATAGCCGAGGTCGGGGAGGCGTTCAATCTCCTCGCCGGGCGATTGGACTCCTTGCTCGAGCGTGAACGGGAAGAGGTTGCCGACCTGTCGCATCGGCTGCGAACCCCACTCACCGCGCTCCGACTGCAAGCCGAGATGGTCTCCGACGTCGAGGAACGCGAGTCCCTGAAAGCCGACATCCAGGCGCTTGAGGATGCTGTCGACCTCATGATCGCCCAGGCACGCACGAGGTCGGAGCCGGCGTCGGTCCGCGACACCGTCGACCTCGGAGAGGTCGTTGCACATCGCGCCGAGTTCTGGCGGGTGCTTGCCGACGAGCAGGGTCGACCGACTGCTGTGAGTATCGAACCCGGCCGGCACCCGGTCCCCATCTCGCGGACCGAGCTCGGGGCGCTGATCGACGTGCTCATCGAGAACGTATTCGCCCACACGCCCGCGGGCGTCGGTTATCGCCTCACCGTTCGGGAGGTCGCAGGGAAATGCGTGTTGTCGATCAGTGACGACGGACCCGGGTTCGTCGACCTTGCAGTTCGACGGCGCGGCCGGTCGGGGGCCGGCTCGACCGGTCTGGGTCTTGACATCGTCGAACGCACCGCGGAGCGGACCGGTGGGGGGATGGCTATCGGTACGTCACGCGACGGTGGTGCTGAGGTCTCTGTCACGTTCGGGCTCGCCAGCGGCCATGGCCGGGTCGAGAAAGTTGCTGAGTTCGGCGAGAGCGTCTGAGGCGACTGCGTAGTACGCCCATCTCCCGCGTTGCTCGCGGGTGACAAGTCCTGCTTCGGTCAGGATCTTGAGGTGATGGCTGACGGTGGGCTGGCTCACACCGAGCGGATCGGTGAGATCGCATGCGCAGTACTCGGTGGCGTTGGAGATGAGACTGAACATCCGCAACCTGGTCGGATCGGACAGCGCCTTGAGTCGAGCGGACATGGCGACCGCGTCCGCATCCGACAGCGGCTCACAGCACAACGGTTCACAGCATGTGGTCTCGTTCATGTGACAATTATACATAGACATTCATCGATATGAATGCTACTGTTCATATCGACAAGCATCGATATGAGGAGAAAGCGGATGCAGACCATCGAAACAGGGACAACGATCGGTTCCGAAGTCGCCGCCACGCCGGAGACCGGACGGGTCCAGCTCGCCTTGAACGTGACAGATCTTGAGGCCTCGGTCAGGTTCTATTCCGATTTGTTCGACCAGGCTCCGACCAAGACGAAGCCAGGGTATGTGAGTTTTGCGATCGCGGAACCACCCCTCAAGCTCATCCTCTTCCAGGGTGACGAAGGAGGCACGATCAACCATCTCGGCGTCGAGGTGCCGACAACAGCAGATGTGGACTCGACGATTGAACGGCTGACTCCAACGGGCATGACGCTTGACGTTGAAGAAAAGGTGACGTGTTGCTACGCGACACAGAACAAGGTGTGGGCGACGGCTCCCGATGGCGAGCGGTGGGAGTACTACACGGTCCTCAAGGACTCGGATCGACTCGAGTCGGATGCGCCGTCGTGTGCATGTACCGACGACGCATGTACCTGTGGGACGAGCGCACCCGTCGGCGCCACCCCAGCGTGTTGTACGACGGTCGCGTAGAACCACTCGTTCGTCCCGAGCTAGCGCCCCTAGGGTCTTCGCGAACCCGGGGGCGCACTCGCGTGCGACAATGGGTCTCGCAACAATCGTCTTCGCAACGTGGGTCCTGATATGACAACAGCTGCAATTGCATCATCCATTGCGGACGCACCTCCGGGATACCCGTCCGACTGGGAGCAGGACGCCGTGCTCAAGGACGGGGGAACCGTTCGCATCAGACCGATCGTTCCGGCCGACGCCCCCGCTCTGCAGGAATTCGTCCAAGGCATGTCTGTCCAGTCGAGCTACTTCCGATTCTTCCGCGTGAAGCGAGAGCTCACACCAAAGGAGCTCGAAGAATTCAGCGACATCGACTACCTGCACGAGATGGCGTTCGTCGCCATCGTTGATGATCGGCTGGTCGGTGTCGGGAGGTACACAGGCACACCCGACAGCCCGCACGATGCCGAGGTCGCGTTCACCGTGTCAGACGAAATGCAGGGCAAGGGAATCGGAACGGTCCTGGTGTTTCGCATCGCCGCCTACGCACGGACGCGGGGCATCACGTCCTTCAAGGCGTTCGTCCTTGCCGACAACCACGCGATGATGCGCGTGTTCCGCAACGCTGGGTTCCTGTTGACGAGGGAGATCGACGAGGGCGTCTACACCGTGACCATCCCCACCGAGGAGTCCGCGTCGGTGCTCGAGGCCGAGGCCGAGGCTGAACGTCGTGCGACCGCGGCGAGCCTCATGCCGCTGTTCTACCCGGCGTCGATCGCCGTGATCGGTGCGAGCAGGAACAAGGCGTCGATCGGAGGTCGTCTGTTCAACAACATCATCAACGCCGACTTCACCGGACCGGTGTACCCGGTGAATCCGCGAACGACGGTCATCAGGTCCATTCCCGCCTACAAGTCCGTTCTCGACATCGATGCATCCGTCGATCTCGCGTTCATCGTCGTGCCCTCGGGCCTCGTGCTCGACACCGCACGCGAGTGCGCGAAGAAGGGCGTCAAGGCGATCTGTGTCATCTCTGCGGGCTTCTCGGAAACCGGCGCCGAAGGAACGGCAGCCGAGAAGGAGCTGCTTGCGATTGTGCGGTCGGCCGGGATGAGGATGGTCGGCCCGAACTGCATGGGACTGCTCAACACGGATCCGGCGGTTAGTTTCGACGGTCAGTTCGGTCCGATCGTCCCGCCCCGAGGCAACGTGGCGATGTCGTCCCAGAGCGGTGCGCTCGGACTCGCCATCCTCGACTATGCGACGGACCTCAACATCGGCATCTCGACGTTCGTGTCAGTCGGCAACAAGGCGGATGTCTCAGGAAACGATCTGCTCTTGTTCTGGGAGGACGACCCGAACACCGATGTGATACTGCTCTATCTCGAGTCTTTCGGAAATCCCCGTCGATTCGCGAGGATCGCCCGCCGGATCGGGCGATCCAAACCGATCGTTGCCGTGAAGTCGGGCCGCACGGCAGGCGGGGCGAAGGCGGCATCGAGCCACACCGGTTCGCTCGCCAGTCTCGATGTTGCTGTCGACGCCTTGTTCTCCCAGGCAGGCGTCATACGCGTGACGACGCTCGAGGAACTGTTCGATGTGTCCGCGCTCCTGGCGAACCAGCCGATCCCCAAGGGTCGACGTGTCGGTGTCGTCACGAACGCGGGTGGGCCAGCGATCCTCGCCGTCGATGCATTGGAATCGCACGGACTCGAGGTTCCCCAGTTCTCAGACGAGCTCCAGGATCACCTGCGTGGCTTCCTGTCGGAGGACGCAGCGGTCGGCAACCCAGTCGACATGATCGCGGCTGCTGGACCGGCGGAGTATGAGGAAGCCATTGCGTCGCTTCTCGCGTCGGACGAGATCGATGCCCTCATTGCTCTCTACATACCTGCGTCGGTCGAAGGAGTGACCGAGACGGCCGTTGCCATACGGAAGGCAGCTGAGGCGGGCTCGCGCGACAAGACGTTTCTCACGGTGTACATGGACTCTGCGGGAGCGCCGACCGAGCTGGCAAGCGAGTTGGCGAGGTTCCCGGCATTCGCGTTCCCAGAGCGCGCTGCGAGCGCGCTTTCGAAGGCAGTCGGGTACGCCGAATGGCTCGCAAAGCCGATCGGAACGGTCGTCGCGTTCGACGACGTCGATGAGGACGCAGCATCCCGGTTGATCGCCGATGCGGTCGATGGCGTAGGGGACGACGAGGTCTGGCTCGAACCCGCCGCTGTCGACGGTGTCCTCGGAGCCTACGGTCTCCGCATCCCTCGCGCAGAGGTGGTGACAACCGCGGAGGAGGCAGTCGGTCTTGCCGCCGAGATGGGAACACCGGTCGTGCTCAAAGTGGTTGCGCCATCAGCCGTGCACAAGTCCGACGTTGGTGGCGTCGCGCTCGACCTTTCAGGGGCCGATGAGATCGCAGCCGCATTCGAGCGTGTGACGTCTGCCGTTGACGACCCTGAAGGGGTCCTCGTCCAGGAGTTCGTCGCCGGTGGGCATGAGGTGCTGATCGGCATGGTCGAGGACCCGAACTTCGGTCCGCTCATCGGGTTCGGTCTCGGCGGCATCTTCGTCGAACTCATCGGAGATGTCGCCTTCCGTATCCAGCCGCTGACCGACCTCGACGCCAGGGAGATGATCAGCGAGGTGAAGTCGGCACGACTACTCGAAGGATATCGAGGCGAGCAGCCGGGGGACATCGAGGCGCTCGTCGATACGATTCTGCGGGTCTCCGCGCTGATCGATGACCATCCCGAGATCGTGGAGATGGACCTGAACCCGGTGAAGGTCGCGGCCCCCGGGGAAGGCGTGACCATCGTGGATGCCCGGATCAAGGTTCGTCGGACCCAGGGGCGTTGGATACCGTCTCGCAACGACCAACCGATGCGGCTCTAGCCGCCCGTGACTAGATTGTGACCGCGACGGCGAATGATCGCGTTGGGCGACCGAACCGACGGGTCGATCGTCTCGGACAACCGATACGGGTTGCGACTGGCGGATAACGGGGAGAAGCCTGATGGACGTGCGGGATCTGATGACAACGGATGTCGTGGCGGTTGCGACGACGACTTCGATTCGCGACGCCGCACGCCTGATGTTCCGCTATCGCGTTTCCGGTCTCCCGGTCGTCGACATCGAGGACCGCGTCCTTGGCATCATCACGGAGGGTGATTTCCTCCAGATGGAGATCGAGCGGGTCGAGACGGGGGTGATCCCGAGCCAGGTCGGAGATGTGATGTCGACCGCTGTCAAGACCATCCCCCCGGACATGGATGTGATCGGCGCGGCCCGGTTCATGCAGGCACAGCAGGTCAAGCGGCTGGTCGTTGCCGAAGGCGACCGCATGGTGGGGATCATCTCGCGGGCCGATTTCGTCGCCGCATTCACGCGACCGGACGACTTGATCGAGGATGAGATCCGTGAGGACCTGATCCGCAGAGTCCTGTTCGTGGACCCTGAGACCGTAGAGGTCGGTGTGATGAACGGGGTCGTGACGTTGATGGGCACGATCGGGACCCGCACCGAGGCAAGGCTCATGGAAGAGCTGGCGCGAAGGCTCGATGGTGTCGTGGAGGTCCGTAGTGATCTCACATGGAGGATCGACGATACGGCGGACGTCGGCGAACCATGATCTCGGACGTCGACGGTCGTCCGATAGCCACCGTCGGTGCCGACCCTTCGGACGCACGAGCACTGTTCGTCCACGCCACCGGGTTTTGCAAGGAGACCCTCCTTCCCGTAGCCGATGCCAGTGAGCCCCTCTTTGGTAGCAACCGGACGCTGCTCATGGATCAGCGTGGACATGGGGACTCGACTCCACATGACGGGCCGTTCGACTGGGATTCCCTCGCTCGGGACGTGCTGCAGGTCACGGCCGCGATCGGGTCGCCGATCATCGGTGTCGGTCATTCCAGTGGGGGAGCGGCGGTCGCCCGGGCCGAGATCCTGGAGCCGGGAAGCTTTGCGCAGCTCGTCCTTATCGAACCGATCGCGTTTCCCGGTCCCTACTCCGTGAAGGAGATTCCATTGTCGGTCGGCGCCGAGCGAAGGCGCCGAAGTTTCGCATCCCGAGACGCCGCCTGGAGTCGTTTTCGCTCCGGACCGTTCGCCGACTGGGACGAACGGACGCTTGCTCTGTATGTCGACAACGCGTTCGAACAGACTTCCGATGGGTGGACGCTGAAATGCCATCCGAGTACCGAAGCCGAGTATTACCGCCAGGCGTCGAACGTCGACACGTGGGATCGGCTCGACGAGATCCGATGTCCTGTCACCGTCGTGTCCGGGGAGCACTCGACAAGCCATGTCGACCCTTTCCTGTCGATGTTGCTCGCGCGCTTCTCGGGTGCCGAGAGCGTCGTCCTCGCGGGACTCGGGCACCTCGCTCCGATGCAGGCCCCTGACCGGGTCGCCGGGGTGATCAGAGGGGCTGTGGAACGGCACTCGACCCTCCCTACCATTGACTGATGCGCCTCGTCACCGAGTCCCAGATCGCCGAAGTCCGGAGCGTGCTCGCCGGTCAGACCGGTCTGCGTGTCGCATCTGTACAGACGCCGAACGACCCGTTCGATTTTGCACGAACGGGAGCCGTGCTCGTCGACCGAGCCGTCGCATTGTCCGGACCGGACGGCACCCGACTCGCAGGACTCGGAACCGCATGGAGAGCGTCCTCAAGCGGACCA
>CAYTWC010000022.1:7366-13742 GCA_964441975.1 uncultured Acidimicrobiaceae bacterium
CACAGCGGTTCACGGACATCAAGCGAGCACTCGACGACCTTCCCGACGGCACCACCAAAGCATTTCTTGGCTTCTCTTTCCTCGACGACCCACACGACAGCGACGTGTGGGCCGGGTTTGCAGCTGCAGAAGCCTTCGTCCCCCGGATCGCCATCGAAGGAACCGACTCGGGTGCGAGGATCACCGTTGCGGTGCCGGACGGTGATGATGCCGGGCCGACGCTCGACCTTCTGGCGTCGATGCGCACGCCCGAATGGTCTGCCGGCATCGATGTCGGAGATCATTCGACCGAGTCGCACCCTCCCGCTGCCGTCTGGAAGGAGAGGGTTGCGTCCGCACTGAAGGAGATCGAGGCTGGTGACATCACCAAGGTCGTGCTCGCGCGATCGGTGGTTGTCAACTCCGACGAGCCTCCGGCGATCCTGCACATCTTTCGGGAACTCGCGCGTAGCTATCCCCAGTGCTACAACTTTGCATGGAAATCCGGCGACGGAGTGTTCATGGGAGCAAGTCCTGAGCTTCTGGCGTCGGTGCGAGGCAATCGGTTCCATGCCAACCCTCTTGCCGGCAGCGCTCCGCGTGGCGAGGGATCCATCCATGACGCCGAGATCGGTCACGCTCTGCTCGCATCAGCGAAGGACCGGCGTGAACATCGGCTCGTGGTCGACGACATGGTCGAGCGTCTCGGTCCCATCGTCGACGAGCTGGTCGCATCGCCCGAACCGGCACTCAAGAAGATGGCCAGTGTGCAGCACCTGTCGTCAGAGATCGCTGGGAATGTCGCGGACACGGTCGGTCTGCTCGATGCGATCGAAGCGGTGCACCCGACCCCGGCTGTCGCAGGTGTGCCGACCGACGCCGCCGTCGACCTGATCGAGCGAATCGAAGACATCGATCGCGGCTGGTACACGGGAGGCGTCGGATGGGTGGACCGATCGGGGGATGGCGCCGTAGCCATCGGTCTTCGGTGTGGTCTGGTCCGCGGTCGGTCGACGCATCTGTTCGCCGGAGCCGGAATCGTCGAAGGATCGGTCCCCGAGCTCGAACTTGACGAAACCAGACTCAAACTGGTCCCTCTTCACAGGCTCCTGACGGCGACCTAGGACCCCGACCTCACTGATCTGTCGACCACGATGCATGCGCATCGGCAAGGGAACCTGCGACAGCGTCCGTGACAGACCGATGATGTCCGACATTGGCGTCGCGGTCCGTGTGAACCTCAATCAGTTCCGCAGCAACGGGACGTGTGAGGGCATGGCTGAACTCGTCGATGCCCGAGACGGTCAAACCGCGCAGACCCATCGCCTCACCGATACGAGATACCGAAAGGCCGTGGGGCGTGCCCCAGTGTTTCTCGAACAGTTCGTCCGGGATAACCGACGTCTGTTTCTGCGGCAGGAACGAGAAGATCCCTCCACCGTCGTTGTTGACCACGATGACACGCAGGGGCGCACCGAACGAGGCGACTTCGGCAAGCGCGGACACATCGTGGAGTGCAGCGACATCGCCGAGGAGGACTGTGGTCGGCGTACCGGCGGCAGCTATCCCGAGCGCCGAGCTGATGGTCCCGTCGATGCCGTTCACGCCACGGTTTGCGATGATCGCGAGGTCGTTCCGTGGTCGTGCGAACGAATCGATGTCCCGGATCGGCATTGACGATCCGACGAACAGCACCGATCCCGCCGGGGCGTGTTCGGCCACAAGCCTTGCGATGACGGGTTCGCTCAACCCGGACGCACCAAGTGCGTCATCAATTGCCTTCGTTGCAACCGCATCGGCTGCCTTCCACGCATCGAGATAGTCCCGGTCGGCGGAGATCGCGGGAACACGCGACACCACGGCATCGGGGTCCGGCACGAACTCCGTGACCGAGCCGAGCGGATCGGTCAGCCGCGACCGATGGACGAGCACCTGCGGGACCCCGCAGCTTGCCAGCCACTCCCACAGTGGTTTTGACGTCGGAAGGCCGCCGAAGCGGAGAACCAGATCCGGTGGGTTTTGATCGAGTTCGCCAGCCTTCACCAGGAGATCGGCGGATGAGATCGTCGAGGAGCAGTCGGGCCGACACTGCGCATCCGCGAACAACGGTGCACCGATGGCATCGACAAATGCTGCGAGTCTGGATGGGAAGCCCACTCCGAGGAATCCCCCCGTCGTCACGAGGACCCGACGCCCGGCGATGAGATGGTCGACCGAAATCGGGTCGTGGTGGGAACCCAACTCGGTCCGTTCGACCACAGGTGCGGAGTCCAGCCGGTCAGGCGTGAGTGGTTCTGCGACCGGTACGTTGACATGGACGGGACCGGGAATCCCCTGAACTGCGGTGCTGACCGTGGCAATGCCGGTTTCGCGCTGTCCGTCGCCATACACGTCCAGTTCGATCGACGCCTTCACGTGGTTCCCGTACAGGCCGTGCTGATCCATCGTCTGTGGTGCGAAGGTCCCGCGTAGTTCCGTGGGGCGATCCGCTGTGAGGACGACGAGCGGTACGCACGACTGGTCAGCTTCGACGACAGCGGGGTAGTAGTGCGTCGCAGCAGACCCGGAGGTGCAGACGACCAGAGCTGGTCTGCCGGTTGCCTTTGCGTAGCCGACGGCCATGAAGCCGGCGGAGCGCTCGTCTCGCACAGAGTGGTCGTCGATGGCGTCTGACGCAGCGACGGCGAGTGTCAGCGGCGTGTTGCGCGAGCCGGGGGAGATGAACGCGACCGTGACTCCTGCGTCGGCAAGTCCGGCTACGAACTCGTGACACGAGGGAGCTGCGTCGGGTGCGTTCATCGCTGGGAGCCTACATCTGCATCGTGCACGGCTGTCAGAACACGATTCCCAGCGACAACATGAGCGCTGTAAGGAACTGGAGCATCGCCGTCCCCTTGAGGACTGCGATGAGTTCGGGTCCCGTCGTGGCCGTGTTGACGGTCTGGACCAACGGGATTCCGAGGGGAGCCACGACAAGGGCGATCAGACAAAAGGGTGGGAGCAGACCGGACAACGAGCCGAAGACAACCACGAGTGCCGACACCACAAGCGTCGCCGCGAACAGGCGGCGTGCGTTGGTTCTCCCGACGATGACCGCGAGTGTTCGCTTGTTCGCGGCTGTGTCCGTCCCGATGTCCCTGATGTTGTTGGCCTCGAGAATCGCGGCGGCTAGGAGACCCATCACGACGCCGCCGACCCAGGCTTCCGATGGGACGGTCATGTCGTACACGTAGCGGGTCCCGGCTGTCGCCACCAAGCCGAAGAAGATGAACACGAAGACCTCGCCGAGGCCGTAGTAGCCGTACGGAATCGGTCCGTTGGTATATCCGAGCGCAGCGATGATCGACACGACCCCGATCGCAATGATGACCCAGCCGGCATACCACGCGAGGTAGAGCCCGCCGAGTCCAGCGACGGCAAACGCGACCACGATGCCGAGTTTCATCTCCGCCGGGCTGATCAGTCCGGCAGAGACGGTCCGGAGTGGTCCGATGCGGTCCTCGGTGTCGGCACCCTTGTCGGCATCAGCGAGGTCGTTGGCATAGTTCACCCCGACCTGGATCGCAAGAGCCGAGACGAGTATCGCGATGAACGGAAGGGTCGCTGCGACCGAGTCCCGCCAGGCGCTCGCCGTGCCCACAAGGACAGGGGAGACCGCTGCCAAGAGTGTCGGGGGACGCGCCGCGAGGATCCATCGGTTCGTCATCGGATGATCAGAACTGCCAAGGGAATCGTGAGTAGTCCTGATCCCGCTTCTCGAGGAAGGCGTTGCGTCCCTCTTCGGCCTCGTCCGTGCCGTACGCCAGCCGGGTCGCCTCTCCCGCGAAGAGTTGCTGCCCGACGATGCCATCGTCGGGCAGGTTGAAGGCGTACTTCAGCATCTTTTGAGCAGTCGGGCTCTTCGTCGTTATCTCGCGCGCCCATTCGAGCGCGGTCCGCTCGAGATCTGCGTGTGCGACGACGGCATTGACCATGCCCATGTCGAAGGCATCCTGCGCGGAGTAGTCGCGACCGAGGAAGAAGATCTCTCGTGCCCGTTTCTGGCCGACCTGTCGTGCCAACAGGGCCGATCCGTATCCTGCGTCGAAGCTCGCAACGTCAGCATCGGTCTGCTTGAAGATGGCGTGTTCCCTCGAAGCGATGGTCATGTCGCACACGACGTGGAGGCTGTGCCCTCCTCCGACAGCCCAGCCGGGAACCACAGCTATGACAACCTTCGGCATGAATCGGATGAGGCGTTGGACCTCGAGGATGTGGAGACGCCCGAGGGACGTGTGCGAATCGGTGTCCGACCCTTCGTACTTGTAGCCATCCTTGCCGCGGATCCGTTGGTCGCCCCCCGAGCAGAACGCCCAGCCCCCGTCTTTGGGTGACGGGCCGTTTCCGGTGAGGAGGACGCAGCCGACGTCCGATGTCATACGGGCGTGGTCGAGCGCCCGGTACAGCTCGTCGACAGTCCTCGGTCGGAAGGCGTTGCGGACTTCCGGGCGGTTGAACGCTATCCGCACCGCACCTATTTCGCGTGAGCGGTGATACGTGATGTCCTCGAAGTCGAATCCCTCCACGCGTGTCCATGCAGCGTCATCAAAGATCTCGGAAATCAACGGTTCCTCCGGTGGGTCCAACCGACGATACTGTAATGACCATGACACACGAGATCCCTGTCCGGTGGCTCGAGACCTGGGCGGAAACCGACCCCGATCGCATCGCCCTCGTGACGCCTGAGGGAGAGGTCACGTACAAGACCCTCGCAGATCTCGTGCATGGTCGAACCGAGCTGATCGCGTCAGGATTGACACGAGGCGATGTCGTTCCGATCCGCTCGCGACTCGATCTCTCCACGGTCGTGACATTGCTCGCGACGTCAGCGGTCGGTGGAGTGCCGATGCCCTACGTAGACGAGGTGCCGGACATCGCACTCCAATCGCCCACCGACGCGGCAATGTGCGTCGTGACCTCCGGCTCGTCCGGACGGCAGCGAATCGTCCGACTCACCTCTCGGAACATCGAGGCGGCCGTCCTGGCGTCCCGCGTGCGACTCAGGAACGACGCAGATGACCGCTGGCTGCTGTGTCTTCCGCTTCATCACGTCGGCGGCCTCAGCGTGTTGTGGAGGTCGTTCGAAGCAGGCGGTTCGGTGGCGATGGCGCCGTTCGATCCGGGCCTTCCGAGGTTCATGGCCGCCGCACGTCCGACCTTGGCATCGATGGTCCCGACGATGGTCTACCGGCTCCTCAGGGCAGATCCCGACGATTTGGCCTCGCTCCGATTCACGCTCGTCGGGGGTGCACGGACGACACCGGAGCTCCTGACCTCCGCGAATCGAGCCGGTGTCGCGCTCGTCCGCTCGTACGGATCGACCGAAACGACGTCACAGATCGCAACGAGTGAGCCAGGCGGTGATCCCGTTGCCACCCATGTCGGACCCCCACTCGATGGAGTCGAGGTGAGCATCGTCGGCGAGGATCGCCGTGAGGTCCTTCCGGGGACGATCGGTGAGATCACGGTGGCCGGACACATCGTGAGTCCCGGGTATCTCGCTGAGCCGGATCGCGTCGGACCCCTCTTCACGGGCGATCTGGGGAGCATCGATCACTCCGGTCGTCTTTCGGTGCACGGCAGAGTGGACGATCGGATCGTCTCGGGCGGTGAGAACGTGTTCTTGAGTACGGTGTCGGATGCCGTGGACTCCATCGACGGGGTCGTCGACGCCCTCGCCGTGGGTGTCGCCGATCCTGAATGGGGTACGGCGGTCGTGGTCGTCGCCGAGTCGACGAGATCCGTACAAGCACTTGACCTTCATGCCAGGGAGTTGCTGCGCCCCCATGAGGTTCCGAAGCGTTGGGTCATCGTCGATTCGCTGCCATTGCTTCCGAACGGCAAACACGACCTCGCGGCCGTACATGACATCGCACGACACGGATAGGGTTCGCTCGATGGATCTCGGACTACACGGAAAGAGGGCGGTTGTCGCCGCCGCGTCGGGTGGCCTCGGCTACGCGATTGCATGGACGCTGGCGACCGAAGGCTGTGTCGTCGAGCTGTGCTCGCGCTCGGCGGATCGAGCCCGCCACGCAGCTGAGTCGATCGCAGCAGAGACAGGAGCCGCGGTGAGCGGTCATCAGGTCGACGTTGCCGACGAGGACGCTGTGCGTCAGTGGATCGATGGGGTCGCCGATCGCCACGACGGACTCGACATCATCATTCCGAATGCGGGCGGCCCGCCTGCGGGGGACTTTCTTTCCACGGAGCCGGGCGAGTGGGATGAGGCGTACCGTCTGACGCTTCGGTCAGCAATGGTGTTCGCATCAGCAGCGCGTCCGCATCTCGGTGAGGGCGGAGCCATCCTGTATCTGACGTCGACGACGGCGAAGGAACCGACGACGGCCATTTCGCT
>CAYTWC010000023.1:0-13484 GCA_964441975.1 uncultured Acidimicrobiaceae bacterium
CGCAAAGTATGTGTGGGGCACGAAGCTCGGAATACCGGTCACGCTCGCCGCACCGTCGATGTACACGCGCTATCGGTCACACCCCGACCTCGCAGGATCCGCTGTCGTGGGTATCAGCCAGGCCGGCCAGAGTCCGGACCTGCTCGCAGTGATGGAGGCTGGGAAGAAGGCAGGGCGCCCGACACTGACCCTCACGAACGATCCGACGTCTCCCCTCGCGGCGCTGTCCGACGTCGTCGTCCCGCTCCATGCCGCACCGGAGCGATCAATCGCTGCGACCAAGAGCTACACGGCGAGCCTGCTCGCCATCGCCATGATCGCGGGCGACTCGAATGAACTCGCAGCAGTCCCTAGCGCCGTCGACGAAGCCCTCGGTGCCGAAACGGCGGTCCGCGAGGCCGTGGCACGCATGGGTCCGTTCGCCCGGGCCGTCGTCCTCGGCCGCGGCTACAACCACGCGACGGCGTTCGAATGGGCCATCAAACTCCAAGAGATGGCGTACGTGCTCGCCATCCCATACTCCACCGCTGATTTCGCGCACGGTCCGTTCGCACTGCTCGAACCGGATTTTCCCGTGCTCGCGATCGTCGCTGATGGGACGCTCGCCGATGACGGTTTGGCGATCATCCGACGTGCCGCAGACGAAGCCGGTGCCGCAATCACCGTGATAACGAACACATCCGTGGACGATCTACCGACGGTGAGAGTCCCTGCGATCGCTGAATGGTTGTCCCCGATGATGTTCATCGTCCCCGGTCAACTCTTCACACTTGCGCTTGCACAGGCACGAGGTATCGATCCGGAAACTCCCCGCGGTCTGCTCAAGGTCACCAAGACTGCCTGAGAGCTCCGGCGATGAAACCGTCTGATCGTGCACGCTGCCACTATCGTTGCGGGAATGGCAACGCTGCGACTCTTCGCCAACCTTCGTGAATCCGCCGGTACCGACCGCGTCGAAATCGACGCCTCCACGGTTGGCGAAGCGCTCGATGCCGCGTCAAGTCGATTCGGCGCTGCCTTCTCGGCAGGACTCGGTTCGGCACGCGTGTGGGTCAACGGCGAACAGGCCGATGTCGACACCGCACTGGCTGCTTCCGACGAGATGGCGCTGATCCCGCCGGTGTCCGGCGGTGCAGCGACGATGTCGAATCTCGTCGTCGCACCAGGCTTGCTCTCGATCGTCCTGATCGTCTCATTGCTCGCGGTCGGGTGGGCAGATCCGAAATGGTTCGCGTTCGTCTCGGCGGGCGCCATTCTCGCCTGGGTGTGGGACGTGTCGGACTCCGCCCAGCGGACCCGTGACGCCTTCGTCGTCTTCCCACCGCTCATCGGAACCGCCATTGGTGCGTCCCTGTCGTATGCGTACGGCTTCGAGGGGTTCGCCGGTGCGGTCGCGCTTGCGTTCGTGGTGTCGGTGACATGGCCGGTGTTCGACAAATCGAGCCGCGACTTCCGAACGACCGCATCGACATCCCTCGTGACCCTCATCGCCACGAGCTCCGCGTCGGGACTGGTTCTGATCAGACTGATCGGTTCCCACGCCGTTGTCGCTTTCATCCTCGTCACGACCTTCGCCGTGGTCGGCGCGTTCCTCGCAGGTGTCTACGGCGACACCATCCAGTCGGTCGATGCGAACGTCGGTGCACTCCTCGGCGCACTCCTGGGGGGTCTCATCGTCGGATTCGCCGTCAGCGAAGTAGACGTCGCCGCAGGACTCCTCGGGGGCGTCGCTGCGGCCGCCGGTGTCATCGCCGGGCGGGCATTCGGTTCCGCTCTGCGGACAGGATCGATCATCCACACAGAGAACGCGCCGGGTGCGCTCGCCCTTTTCGACGGGGTCGTGCTCGCCGCACCGTTGTTCTGGATCGCGATCTGGTTCTTCGGTTGATCACCGACCGCTGAGCGCACACAAACCGCTACCGGTTCCGGGTCCCCGGCGTTAGCCTGCCGAGCACATGTCGCCCTCAAGCGTTCAACGCTCGCTGACACTCCTCCTCGCAATCGGCCTTCTTTCGATTGTCCCTGTTGGCGCGTCCGCACAGACCCAAAGTGACGTCGACGCCGCCGCGCGGGCACAGGCGCGGGCCGAGGCGAGGCAATCCGCGGCATACCGAGACTATCAGGCGGCTTCCGAACGTCTCGACGAGGTCATCGCCGAGTATGAGGCGATCCACAACGAGCATCAATTCCTCCTCGAACGCATGGCCAAGATGGCCGATGCCGTGGAGCGCTACCGATCGGAAGCAACGACGATCGAGGACTCGGCTCGCCGGATCGTGCTCGATGCCTACATGACGGGGCAGACGAACATGATGGGGAGCGCATTCTCGGCCTCGAGCATCCAGGAACTCGTCACATCCCAAGCATTCATGGGACGCGCCGCCGAAGCCGAACTCACCACACTTGACAGCCTCGAGGCGATCTCCAGGCAGGTCGACCGATCCACGGTCGAACTCGAAGCCCACCAACAGGAGGTGGCCATCGCCGAGGAGTCAGCGGCCGTTCTCGTAGACGAGATCAACTCGCTGTACGAGACGCAACAGCAGATTCTTGCGCAGGCAGATGCAGCGCTTGCAGAGGCGATCGCGGACTATCGCAGAGAAGTCAGCGAGAAGAAGGCCGCCGACGACCTCAAGAAGGCACAGGCAGCCAACAGCGCCGCGGCGGCGCCCGGCAAGGCCGGTGGGGCCGATCCGGCCGTGACCGCGGGATTCATCTGCCCAGTCCAGGGCGGCGCGGCATTCTCGAACACATGGGGCGCCCGACGAAGCGGCGGCAGGACCCACAAAGGCGTCGACATGTTCAATGCACGCAACACGCCGCTCCTCGCCGTCGTGGATGGCCGAATCAAGTTCTCCTCCAACTCATTGGGTGGCCTTTCGAGCCACCTCTACGCGGACAACGGCGTGGTCTACTACTACACACATCTCCAGAGCCATCCGACGAACATCAGCTCCGGGCAGCGGGTTTCCCAGGGGACTGTCGTCGGGTTTCTCGGCAACTCAGGGAACGCTCGGTACACCTCGCCGCACCTGCATTTCGAGATCCGTCCCGGCGGCGTGGCGGTGAACCCGTACCCGACGGTGCGCGCAGCTTGCTAACTTGGGATTGTTCAAGGGAGCACACATGGCACAACATCGCAGAAGAATCGACCAGGTCCTCGACCCTTCGTTCACGGAAGACCTCGAGTCGCTGTCGATCGAAGACATTCGTGCGCGGCGTGACATGCTCGACGACCTCGACACCGAGTTCTCGTACTACCGCAGGATCCTGCACGGACGGATGGATCTCCTCGACTTCGAACTCCGTCGTCGCAGCGGGGAGGAGACGCGATCGATCATCGAAGCCCTACCCGAGATCCTGAGTGACGGCGCAACCGGGAGCACATCGAACCCGCTCGACCGGGAGTTGTCACTCGAGACCCCGGAATTCGCCGGTGCGGGTCGTCGACAGGTCGACAAGGCCCTCTCGGATGACTTCCTCGCCCACCTCCCTTTGCTCGAGGACGCCGAGCTCTCCGAGATCCGTGAGGGTCTCGCCGCTTCGGAGTCGGAGATCTCCAAGCAGCGACGAGCGGTGTACGACGCACACGACCTCATCGTCGCCGAGTTGACCCGCCGATACCGCGACGGCGCCGCGAACGCGGACGAACTCCTGTCCGCAAACTAGGCGGTACCGAGTTGCGGTTCGCATGGGTCCGTTCAGGACTGCCCGAATCATTCGACGATGTCACGGCGATAGCAGTCGATGGTTCCGGCAAGGTCCTCTACTCGTCGGGCGAGCCTGACCGACCGATGTTCTACCGGTCGTCGATCAAACCGTTCCAAGCGCTCGCTGCGCGACGCACCGGCCTCGACCTTCCACCGGAACACCTCGCCGTGACGTGCTCAAGCCATGCCGGGTACCCGGTGCACCTCGCCATCGTCCGAGAGATCCTCGCGAACGCCGGGCTCTCCGAGAGCGACCTGCGCACGGCCCCGGGCCGCCCACTGTCCCGGATCGCCGACTCGTGGCTCATCGCGCGGGGCGACACCACCAGCCGACCCGTCCTCCACAATTGCTCGGGAAAGCATGCTGGCTGGCTCGCCGCCTGTGCGCACAAGGGTTGGGATACCGACACCTACATAGAGCCAAGGAATCCCCTGCAACAGGCGATCGTCGAGGTCGTTCATGAATACACGGGGGTGGACCCGAATCCGTTCGGCGTCGACGGCTGCGGTGCGCCGACACCTCGCGGGTCGGTCAGAGGACTCGCCACAGCGTTCCAGCGCCTCGGCACGGACGACGAGCTCAAGCCGATTGCGACCGCCATGAGCCGCTTCGGCCCGCTCGTCGCCGACAACATCGACGACTGCGGCCGCGTGTCGACGGTCTGGGGCGGACCGAGCAAGATCGGTGCCCAGGGCTCGTTCGCCATGGTTCGGTCCGGTGTTGCCATCGCCACGAAGTCGCACTCGGGGAAGGACCCTGTGGCCGTCGCTGGCGCGCTCGCCGTCGCTTCGAAGCTCGGCATGCTCACGGATGCGATGATCGCCGCGCTTGAACCGCAGCTCGCACCGCCGGTGATCGGCGGCGGCCGAGTCGTCGGGCACGCGGAGTTGGTCGCGTCATGAGCGTCTCGACGTTCGACGAGTACCCGGCCTCGGGCGATGCAACCGCACCCGAAACAGGACCCTTTCCGTTCCGAGCCTTCCTCGCCACCGCCTGGAGTCATCGGACCGATCGGTCAGCGGAGCTGTTCACCGCTGTCTCGGCCGAAGGGGCGATTGCCCTGGCGATCACACACGACACGGTCAGCTTCGCTGGTCAGGAGAACCTGACCGACTACCACTCACCGATCGGTGAAGAACCGTCCGCCGTGTTGACGGAGGCCTTCAATGAACTCGGCAGTCGCTCGTTCCGATTCGACTCGCTCCCCCGCGAAGCTGCCGACGTCGTTGCCGGGGCTCTGACTTCGTGCGGCGCCGAGTTCACCGAGTCAGAACACGAAGTCGCTGCGGTCCTCACGCTTCCGCCGACCACCGATGAGTGGTTGATGGCAATCGGCAAGAAGGAGCGCCACGAGGTACGCCGCAAGCGCCGACGTTTCGAAGCCGAGTTCGGGGAGATCGAGGTTGTGCGCACCGGCGTGGAGTCAATCGGCGCATTCGTCGACATGCATCGGACGTCGCCGGGGGACAAGGGCGACTTCATGACACCCGACATGGAAGCCTTCTTCACCGATCTCGTCGTGGAAGCGGAGGCCGTCATCCACCTGCTCGTCTGTGGCGGAAGGCCGTTGGCGGCGGCGTTCGGATTCGAATCCGATGCCGGCTACTTCTACTACAACTCCGCTCTCGAATCCGATGCGGCGCACGCTTCGCCGGGGATCGTGTTGTTCTCGACGATGATCGACGCGCAGATCGCACGCGGGGCCACGGTCTTCGACTTCCTCAAGGGCGACGAGCGCTACAAGTTCAGACACGGCGCCGAACCCCGACAGCTCTACGTTCTCGAAGGTTCACTTCCGTGATCGAACGCGTCGCGTACATAGCCATGCACACATCGCCGTTGATACAACCCGGCACCGGCGATGCGGGCGGGATGAACGTGTACCTGGATCGTCTCTCGCACACGATGATGGAGCGCGGCGTCGACGTGACGACGTTCACCCGCCGGAACAGTCCCGACCTCGACGAGGTCGTCGAGGTCGCGCCGGGATATCGAGTCGTCCACATCGATGCCGGTCCCACCGAGACGCTCAGCATCGCCGAGATGAAGCCGCATGTTCCCGCGTTCACGGACGGCGTTGTCCGATGGATCGAAACCAACAGCCCCAAGTTCGACCTTGTCCACAGTCACTACTGGCTGTCGGGGCGGACCGGCGTTCGGATCAAGGACACGTTCGGCATACCGCTCGCCAACTCGTTCCACACCCTCGGTCGCGTCAAGGATCAGACGCGTGGACACGACGAGGCACCGTCGAGCGATGAACGCCTCCTTGCCGAGGAAGCCGTGATCGGGCGGTCCGACTGCGTGATCGCATCGACGCCGTACGAGTTCGACGACCTGCTCTCACACTATGGGGCTTCCCCCGAACGACTGTGCGTCTCGCCACCGGGGGTCGACCACGACATCTTCCGCCCCGGCGACCGTTGGCTCGCCCGCGAACGCGTCGGTCTGGGAGGCGAACCGATCATCCTCTATGCCGGCCGTATCCAGGCACACAAGGGCACCGCGATCGCGGTGGAGGCGTATGCGGTGGTTCGGACCACGATCAAGCAGACGGTGGGTACTCCGCAGCTGCTCATCATCGGTGGAGCGAGCGGAAGCGATGGCACCAAGGAACTCGAGCGGTGTCGGACGATTGCCGAGGCTCAGGGGGTCAACGACGGGATCACCGTGCTCGATCCGGTACCCCACGAGATCCTCGCCGACTACTACAGGGCTGCGGACGTCGTCGTGGTGCCGTCACGGTCCGAGTCGTTCGGCCTTGTCGCCGCCGAGGCGCAAGCGTGTGGGACTCCTGTCGTTGCATCCGATGTCGGAGGGCTCTCATATGTCATCAACCCCTCCGAGAGCGGACTCCTCGTTCGCGGTCACGACCCGGTCGCGTTCGCCACGGCGATACGAGCGATCATCGAGAACCACGGGTTCTCGGACCGTCTGTCCGAAGGCGCCGTCGCGTTCTCACAGAGGTTCTCCTGGGATTCGACTGCGACACGCCTTCTCGAGCTCTACGGCGGCATCACGTCGTGAGCCGTGGACCTGTTTCGTGGTCCAGGCGCGAACGGATCGGGACACCATCGGTGCACACCACGCTCGCTTCGACCGTCCCGTCGAACCGCGAAAACTTGCGCTGGGAAAGTTCCTCACAGCGGGTTGTGCACAACCACGTGTGGATAGCTGTGGATATGTGGAGAACGTGTGAAATCGATCGTCAACTAACTCCAAGTACCCGCGATTGCCGCGCACGCCGATGCCCAAGGCGCGAAAACCGCGGCTATCGGAGGAGTTGTATCAGCCCGCTCCGAGTCGTACATTGCACCCCAGAAGGCCCGATGTGCCGGGACAGCGTCACCTCGTTCGGGGAAGTGCGGGGCGCACTGTCAGGGTTCGTCGGGCCTTCGCCTTCTTCCTTCAAAATCCCTCGCTCTACGCTTGGCTGATGACCCACCGACGACCCACCATCACAGCCCTCCAGCTGCCCATCGAGTGGGAACGGTTCGGCTGGCCGGAACACCCGACCCTGGGTGGGATCACCCTTGGCACCGGCGACCCCAAATGGGCATGGGAGCCCTCGGCACCGGTGTTCGAAATCCACACGTTCGACCCACCGCACGGGAGCGTCGTCGAGGACTTCACGATCGACCATGTGGTCCTGCTCGTCCCGTCACTCGATCGGGCGATCGGGACCCTCGATCGGGTGGGGCTGGCGCCCCGACTGACGATGCCGGTCGGTGGAAGGCCCGCCGCGTTCTTCCGTATCGGGCCGGTGCTCGAGGTCATCGAGTCGCCGGTTCGACAGGCGTCGCTGTACGGAATCGCTGTGACGGCGGACGAGCCGATCGACTCACTTGCGATCGCATGGCGTTCCCGCGGCTTGGTCATCGGTGACGTCAAACCGGCGATCCAACCCGGCCGTCGCATCTTCACCGTCCACGACCTGGATGCCGGCTTCGCTGTCATGACGCCCGACCGCGCCGTTTAGAGGATCCAGGAGCCGGATCCAGAGGTCAGACGCCGAAGATGAGTTCGCGCAACCGCACCCGTGTCGTGGCATAGGTCCCAAGGTCGAGTCGGATGGAGCCGAGCCGCAGACCACGCATCTCCTCGCCGTAGCGGGTGGCAACCTTCACGACACCATCGGCTTGCTCAAGCACGCCGAGCCCGAGGCAGGAGCCATGTTCATCCTGCACGCCGACGAGCATTCCGTCGAGTCGTGAAACATCGAAACCCGCAGGGAGCGTCGGCGCGAACACGGTGGTTTGGACTCGCCAGCGCTGCGGTTGATCACCAAGATCACGTCGGAACGCGTCAGCGCGCGCCTCGACGCGTTCAGTCGGCGACATGGTCACCAGGTCCTCAGGTGGCGCAGACTCGACGACCCGGACCGAGAAGAATCGGCGGAGCATCGCGACTATCGGATCGAGTTCGTTGCCCCGCTGGAGCGCGATCACGAGGCTCGGATCGGTGAGCTCTGCGAGGTGATACTTGAGCGTCTGACCGACAACACCCGACACGACGCTCGATGTATCCACGATCACGAGGTCCGCTTCCGACATGGCGTGCCGAACCAACGTGGCAACTGCGACGACATGCGGGAGCACGACCCCGTTCGGTTCGGTCGAGCCGACGAAGCGGATCGCGTCGGCTTCCATGCCTGGTTCGAGCAACCTGCCTGACGACAGGTACACCAGACCGGCACAGGCGGGCGGACCGACGGTCGATGCCGCCAGGTCGGCATCGATGTACGCAACGGACCGCCCGGATGCAACAGCGTCGGCAACGAGCGACCGGCACACGGTGGTCTTCCCACTGTCGGCTTCGCCTATGACCATCACGACACCATGCACGTCGGCGAGCCTCGCGCTCAGTGCTTTCTGCACCGCATCTGCCACGTTGCTTCCTCCCATGGACGTCCACCCGGCTCGCGGAGAGTGTACGACCGTCCGCGGTATCGACCCGTCAGGCTTCGCTGCCACGGACGTCCGCCAAGCGACGCTCCGCCTCCGAGAACCACGCCCCGAAGAAGGTGCGAGCGACATCGGCGATGTCGTCCTCGGCACCGAGAACCAGGTCGACGAGCTCGTCGGGATCGGCTCCCGACCGGCGGATCACACCGGTCCCCGTCTCATCACGTGCCCACTTCTCGAAGACGTCGCCCGTCACCTCCGGGTGCGCCTGGACGGCGAAAGCGGATCCGTGCCTGAACACCTGATCGAATCGCGATGACCGGCACACCAGCTTGGCGCGTGGTGGCAGGGTCCACGTGTCCTGATGGAAGAGGACGACCTCGCTTCCCGACAATGCAGCGCCCAGAGGGTCTGTCGAGTCGAGAAGCTGGAGCCGCTCGAACGCGACCTCCGGTCGGTCGGCGAGGAATGCGCGTCCTCCGAGGGCGTCAGCGAGTAGCTGACTCCCAAGGCACAGACCGAGCGTGGGCACGCCACGGTGAACCGCTGTACGCAGAAATCGCTTCTCGAGATCGAGGAACGGATACCGGTCGGTTTCGTACGCTCCCATCTCGCCACCGAGGGAGACCACAGCGTCAAATGCATCGAACCCCGGGATGTCCTCGCCTTGATACAGGCGTACCTCGTCGATGCGATGACCGTGCCGTGTCGCCTCGTCGGCGAATCGGCCGGGCGGCACCGCCTTGTCGTTGATGAGGGTGAGAATCCTCACGCGCCGTACCGATCCCTCAGCGTGCGCCGCATGATCTTGTGGCTGGCGGTCCTCGGAAGGCTGTCGACGAGTACGACGTCGTGCACCTTGAAGAGCGGATTCAAATCCCTGCGGATGGCCGCCTGCATGCTCGACCGAAGTTCCAGGGGATCGGTGTCGGACCCCCGTGCTGGGACAGCGAACACAACCAACCGTTCGGGTCCGCCGCCCGGCGGAGGAACGGCGATCGCAGCAACTTCCTTCGTGCCGGGAACCGATCCGATGGCCGCCTCAAGGTCGGCAGACGACACCTTGATCCCCCCAAGGTTCATCGTGTCGTCGACCCGACCGAGGACCTGGAGGAGACCGTCTGGCGACCTCCTGATCTGGTCACCGTGCCGACGCAGCACCGCCCCGCGAACCGTCGGAGTTCCTGTGAAGTACTCGGTTTGGTGGTCGCGGTTCAGAAGCGTGGTCGACATGCCGATCGACGGCGGGATCAGAAACACCTCGCCGACGTCTGATTCCAGGCCCTCTTCGTCGAGGACGACGAGGTCGATTCCGAGCGTCGGCGTCGTGAACCGTGCCGGTATGGCTTCATGGAGGACGGTCGATGCGATGTATCCACCACCGATCTCGGTCCCACCGCAGTATTCGATGAGAGGGACACCCCCGGCGGCATGCATCAACCACTGCGCGTCGTCGGCGACGCTCGCCTCCCCCGTCGACGAGATCACGCGCACCCGATCCCAATCGCCGGCAGACAACAACCCACCAGATCTCCACACGCCGACGATCGAAGGCACGATACCCAGCACCGAAACGCCAGCCGCTGCGACGAAATCGATGAAACCGCTCTCGGTCGGCGCATCGTCGTACAACGCGATCGCGGCACCGTTGAGCAACGATGCGTAGATGAGCCATGGCCCCATCATCCATCCGAGATTCGTCGGCCACGCAACCACATCCTCGGAGTGGATGTCCTGATGAAATCGCCCGTCCATGGCCGCCTTGATCGGGGTGGTCTGCGTCCAGGGGATCGCCTTCGGGACGCCCGTCGTCCCCGACGAGAACAGCACGTTCGTGATTGTCGACGCTCCGCTCCGAACGAAGGTCAATGGAGCATCGGGAACAACGAAGTCGCCCCAGTGGATGTCACCTTGCCGCAACTCGATCCCAGCATCGGTTTCGACGACGATGCAGCGCCCCGCTCCGGCGTCGACACATTTGACGTACATGTCGAGCGTCCTCCCGAGGCGGGTCGACACGTCCTGTGTCACGACGGCGACAGGGGAGGTGATGTCGAGGCGCGCCCGGATCTCGTCGGGAGCGAACGAGTCGGCGACCGACACGACCACACCGCCGGAGGCGATGGTCCCAAGGTACGCAACGACCGCCTCCACGGTCATCGGCATCACTATCGCGATCGCATCACCGGGCACGAAGCCAGCCTTCCGGAAGCCGGCGGCGAAACCGGCGACCATCGATCTGAGATCCGACACCGAGATTCGACGCAGCGTGTCGGCTGTGCCCGCAACGATCGCCGTCGCATCCGGATCGTGGTCGAGGCAGGACTCGACGATGTTGAAGACCGCACCGGGCAACCAATCGGGATCGGTGACGTCGTCGGATCCACGGATCGCGTCGGGTGAATCCTCGAACTGGATCCCGAGGTCAGCGATGACATCCCGCCAGAACGCATCCCGCTCGGTGACCGACCATCGGTGGAGCGCGTCGTAGGAAGCGCAGTCGAGCCGCCGCATCAGCTCTGAGAGGTTCGATCCTGCAATCGCATCCGCGGTCGGCGTCCACCCCGATTCCGGCGTCTCGGCCGTACGAAGAGGCACGTGGGATGATGATTCGCTCATCCGCGCAGGCTAATTGTCACCAAGGTGGTCATCCAATCGCGTAGAGTGGCACCAGCGACAGAAGGATTGCATGACGAACAGAAGGCGCCTCTCCGCCTTTGGCGTCCTCGGCGGGATCGTGGTTCTGTTGGTGGCCACCGCTGCCCCGGCCGGTGCCGAGGTGATCGTGGGCAACTGCACTGGGTCGGCGACGTTCTCGAATGGTGCGGTCGTGACCGAGTCGACGCCGTTGAGCGAAACCGTCACCGTTCCCAACAAGGACATCGTCCAGTACAGCGGCAATACGCACCTGACACCGCCCGATCAGGAAGAAGGGTTCGGAGGCTACGTCGCCGTCCGTCTCCCGGTCGGTGGATCATGGATCGTGGCTGACTGGCCGGTTCCCTCGGACGCCAAGACCAAGGAAGTCGACGACTCGGGGAGCTACGCATACGAGGTTCCCGGATATGTGCCACAGGGAACCGGAGGTCTCGAGGTCACGGCGTATCACTCCCAGCGAGGTCAGGTCTGCCAGGTAGCGGTTTCGATGGCGTTGTCCGGCTCACCGGGACCGGCCGCGATCGTCGCCACGATCGGCGTCGCCGCATTCGGCGCAGGTGTCATCGGCGCAGGGTTCTCCAAGGGGAGCAAATCACCATGAGAGGAAGACCAATTCTCGGAGTCATCTCCGGCTTCATGTTCGGACTGTTCCTTGCGATCGCTCTGTTCCTGTGGGGTGTGATCCCGTTTCATTCGCCGCTCATGTGGATCCTGCCGATCGTCGGCATCGTGCTCGGACTCGTGATGGCAGCCTGGGCACCGTTCGGGCGAGGAGACGGCTCGTCTGGCGAATCAGCGGAGATGTCCGACTCGACCGGCACGACCGATGAGCACGCAACCTCGGATGTGACCGAGGAGGAGTAGAGCCCCGCTACGGTCGGGTGCCCATGAACGCACGATCAGCCAAAACAGGCAGTCGCGCCCACATCGTGTTCACCGTGGCGGTGTTCATCGTGTTGGCATCACTGGACAACGCGGCCATCGCCCTGATCCCGTCGATGATCCCCCAGCTCGAGGAAACGTTCGGGGTCGGCACCGCGATCCTCGGGGTCCTCACCGCGACGCAGGTGATCGTGACCGCCGTCACCGCAGTCGGATGGGGCTATCTCGCGGATGCCGGTACTCGGAAGCGACTGCTGCTGTGGGGGACGCTCATCTGGGTGATAGCAATGGCCCTGTCCGGCTACACGACCACCTTTGCCGTTCTCTTCTTCGCACAGGTCGTTGCAGGCGTCGGTCTCGGATCGATCGCAACGGTCGGCTTCTCCGTCATCTCGGACTTCGTGTCTCCCGGACGGCGGGGATTCGCGATGGCGTTCTGGGGCCTGTCGCAAGGAATCGGAACCCTCGTCGGGAGCCTCGTCGCCTCCCAAGCAGGGGCAGGCGACCATTCGGCGCCCTTCTACGCACTCGCAGCGGCTGGACTGCTGTTCGCCGGCCTCTACCTGTTCACGTTCGAACCCCCGCGCGGTTACCGCGAACCCGAACTCGCTGCCCTTCATGCATCGGACGCCGAATACGACCACCTCATCTCGCCTGACCAGTTGCCCGAGATCGCGAGGGTCCGCACCAACCGGTGGCTCGTCCTGCAGGGAATCACGGCGCAGATCGCATACGGCTCACTCATCTGGGTTCCGTTGCTGTATCAGGAGAAGGTCATCGCACAGGGATACTCCGTGACGACAGGCCAGAAGGTCGGTGGGCTGTTCGCCGCCATGTTCACCGTGGGAGCCCTCTTCTCGATTCTCGCCGGCCACATCGGAGACAGGTGGCAGAGACGGAATCTCGGCGGCCGTGCGTACGTCTCGGCGATCGGCATCCTCGGAGCGATCCCCTTCTTCCTGATCTTCTTCGCGATCCCGCTCAACGGTCTCGACGTCACGGAAGGAGCTTCGACGATGACGTACATCGGTGAAGTGTTCACCGAACTCGTGACGAATCCGTGGGTGGCTGCGGCGTTCGTGTCCGCGTTGTTCGCGCTCGCGTTGACATCGGCCGATTCACCGAACTGGTTCGCGCTCATCGCCGACGTGAACCTGCCCGAGCATCGCGGCACGGTCTTCGGTGTGGGCAACCTGGTCAACGGAGTGGGACGCGGGGTGGGCACAGCGTTGACGACGATCACATCCGAGACGTTGCAGAAGTCGCTGACCCCTCCGCTCAACCTGATCGTGAGTCTCAGCGTCTTCCAGGTCTTCTTCCTTCCGACCG
>CAYTWC010000024.1:0-240 GCA_964441975.1 uncultured Acidimicrobiaceae bacterium
GAACACCTCGCGTCGGAAGAGCGCGCACACGGGGACGTGATTGTTCTCGATGATCGCAACCGGATCGAGCTGGTTCGTTTCCCAGACCTCGATCTTCGAACCGACGGTTCGCTGCCACGGGTACACGATCGATACTCCGGGGCTACTGCGGAGATACGCGACCGCCTTCTCGATATAGGTCGGCTCGAAGCGGTCATCGGGGTCGAGGCAGACGAAGAACTCCCCACGTGCCGACTGCAT
>CAYTWC010000024.1:250-2784 GCA_964441975.1 uncultured Acidimicrobiaceae bacterium
GAGTTCCGTGCTCCGACGACGCCCTGGTTCTCGGCTCTCGTGACGGTCACCGTATCGAGTTGCTCGATTTCGGCAAGCGCCTCGTGTGTTGCTGCGTCGGTCGAACCGTCGTCCCACACAACGATCTCGATGTCTGGGAAGGTCTGCGCGAGGAGGCTGTCGATCGAGTCCCGAATCGTGGACCCTTTGTTGTAGACCGGCATGATCACGGAAACGGAGACCGGGAACGTCCGCGGCTTCGACGCTTGTGTGATTGAGGCATCGCTCTGTGTCGAATCTTGCGACTCTTCGTCGTCGGCCGCCGCGGGTGGGCGCCGCAGCACGATCGCCTTGATCCTCCACAGCAGGCTCCAGATCTTCCACATGCGTGAGTGATGGATGTCGTAGAGCCGCTGGGCATAGGTCTCCGCACGGTTCTGGAGTTCGTCCGCCCGAGCAACCGCTTCGATGCGGTCGATCTCGGATTCCGCGAACAGGTATTGGAGGTCCCTGGCTTCGAGCTCAGCCTGTCGAACCCTCCGGTCCGCCTCGGCGAGCTGCTCCCGCTTGAATTCGAACCAGTCCCGATCGGTGAGCGCGTGGGTGGACTCAGGTTCGCCGGCTCGAAGGTCATCAACGTCATCGACCCGATGTTGCAGGTGTTCGAGGCGTTCGTGAAGTCGCTGAAGACCGTCTGCGAACCCGACTTCGTCGATGCCGAGGAGGACCTTGAGGTCGTCGAAGATCTCAAGAAGGAGCGGTGCAACCAACGGGTCAGACGAACCCACGGCACCCGAAACTTGGGCCTCAAGGCAGCGGAACGCATTGTAGATCTCGCCACGGTTCCGGAGTACTTGTGCCCGAACGGTGGCAAGATCGGCCGGTGTCGATCCACACTCGACGGCACGATCGAGAGCCGCATCGGCGACGTCAGGTTCGGCGAACCGTGCGGCTGCGAGCGCCACTGCGACAGCCTCCTCGCGGCTGGTGAGTTCTTCGACAGGGCACGAACCACTGATTGCACGCAGGAGGCGTTGTTCGGTGCGGTCCGATGTGGGAGACATCCGCACCACACCGAGGGCGGACGACACTTGCTGGTCCCATATCGTCGATTCGGCAGTGTGGAGTGTCAATCGATCCGGACCGAAGATCTCGCCGATGATGGTCTCCAAGGCGTCGGGATTGAAATACAGGGTGTGCTCGTACGACTTGTTGAAGTCGATCGCATCGTCGCCGAATTCGCGGAAGATGTGGTCCACCACGTTCGGTACAGAAAACACCAGGATCCCGTCCTCGTGGAGCAGTTCACGCAGACCGACCAAGGTCCCTCGGATGTCCGTGACATGTTCGAGAACCTCGAATGCGGTCACGACATCGAAGGTACCCAACGGCCACTCCGACGGTACGAAGAAGCCTTCCCGGACATCGAGGCCCAGTGCCTGCGCTGCGGCAGCTCCCTCATGGGTGAGCTCGGAGCCTGCCACGTCAAAGCCTTCGAAGCGCGCCATCTCGAGGAACGAGCCTGTCGCCGCGCCGAAATCGAACAGCCGACCCCTCTTCGGTGCGATCGCAGCCACGAGTGCAGCGAGCCACCGAAACGACGACGGTGTGTAGGTGCTCTCGTAGTTCTCGTAGCCACTCCTCGGGGGTTCGACGCCGACGGTCGGGTTCCGGCGGTAGTACGAGGCGTCATAGAAGACGGAGAGGTCGTCAGGGACGGACGCAAGGAAGCCGAGGCTGCAAGCGGTGCAGCGCTTCACTTCGAGATCATCGCCCCGCTTTGCGAGATGAACGAATTCCGAGGCTCCGCACCAAGGGCACGCCTCGACAGGGCGGAACTCATTCGTCTGTGCCACGTATGGCAGGTCGGAGTTGTCGCGCATGGATCCCCCGGACGTCGGTGACGCATCGTCTGAGCCTACTCGCCGGTTCACCTTGGTCCCCGGTCGAGCGCGACTGCCGCGAGCACGGACACCGAGGGCTTCCAACCTGAACCGACGAGTCCCGCGATCCTGGTTGGGTCACCGACGATTCCGTCGACCGCCGGGATGGCAGCGAGGCGGGGGTCCAGGGATGTCTCAACGACGACGTTGGCAAGCGAAGCCATCGCATCGACGACCGCTTTGAGTGTGAAGCCCTTTCCCGAGCAGATGTTGTACGTGTCTTCCACGTCGTCTGCCACCGCGACTGCGCCGAAGCATTCGGCGACGAAGCTCAGAGGTACGAAATCTCGGACGATATCCAGCCGACCGACGGCGAGCTGTAGCGGATCGGTACCGGTGTGGCTGGCGATCCGGTCGGCGATGTTCCCGATCGCGGTGCTCGTCGACATGTTCGGGCTGACAACGTTGAACGGTCTCGCCACCACGACCTCGACGCCGCGCCGGTCTCCGATGCTGCGCGCAAGGCGGGTCTGTGCGACCTTGGACCAGCCATAGGCTGTGACCGGCGCCGTTGGGGTGTCCTCGTCGGCTCGGGGGATATCCGGGCTGCCGTACTCGGCGGCCGAGCCGGCGACGATGACGCGGGTGCTCGGCTCGACCGATTGCAGGATG
>CAYTWC010000024.1:2794-11503 GCA_964441975.1 uncultured Acidimicrobiaceae bacterium
CATCACGTTCGACTCGAGGAGCTCCGTCTGATCCGATCCGGTTCCTCCAGCAAGGTGGATGATCACGTCGGGCTCGACCCGCCCGATGACCTTGCGCACGTCATCCTCCCGACGAAGGTCCCCTTGCAGATGCTGGTCACGGTCGAGGTCGGTTCGAGACGTCGACCACACATCCACCGAGCCGGCGAGTTCCCTACACACGGCCGCGCCGATCGTGCCGGATGCGCCCGTGACGAGAACCTTCATTCGCCGATGAACCTCGTCGGGTCCTCCGAGAAGATGCGAGAACCGGTTTCCAGATCGTCCAACCGGCCGAGATCGAGCCAATAGGCGCCCGGGTTCACGACGGCGACGTCTTCGCCGGAATCGCGGAACCTCTGGATCAGGTCGGGCATGTCCAGGCGTTCACCGGGAACGAGGTGCCGGTTCACCGATTCGACGGTCAAAATGTTCGTTCCCATCGACACCAGATAGTTCATGGTCGGCTTCTCGTCATACCCAGCAAGATGTCCCGCATCGTCGACGCTCAATACACCGAAGTCGATGTCGACCGTGCGTTCGTTGGCACAGATGGTCGCCGCGTTGACGACGTCGTGGTTCGTATACGCATCTGCGAAGTCCAGGTCGGTCAAGGTGTCGCCATTCACGACGAGGACCCGATCGTCCGAGAAGTCTTCGATCAAAGCGAGGCTCCCGACGGTGCCGAGCGGGGCGTCCTCGTGCACGTAGTCGATCGGGAGTCCCCACTGCGATCCGTCACCGCAATAGCTCCGGATGAGGTTGGCGAGGTGACCCACCGAGATCGTGACGCGACTGAACCCCTGCGCGCTGAGTTGTCTGAGCAGGAGCTCCACGATGGGCATGTCACCGATGGGGACGAGAGGCTTCGGTATCGAGAATGTGAGCGGCGCAAGCCTGCTGCCCTTGCCGCCCGCAAGCACTACTGCATGCATGGTGTACGCCTCTCAGACCGCGTATGTGTCGGGTTTGTACTTTGCTTGATTGGCTTCGTCGGAGAACCAGTCGACGGTCTCGGCGATGCCCTTGAAGAACCCTTCGAGCCCGCCGTAGTCGGGCGTCCAATTGAACAACGACGCTGCCTTCTCGTTGGAAGCCCAGAGGCGGTCGACCTCACTGTCCGCCGGACGGAGCCGTGCGTCATCGGTTTCGACGACAAGGTCGCGTCCGGTCGCGGCGCCGACGGCCTCGACCACCTGGCCGATGGCTATCTCGAAATTCGATCCGAAGTTGACGACCTCGCCGACCCCCGCAGTGCTCTCACCGGTCACGACGAACGCACGAGCGATGTCCTTCACATAGTTGAAGTCCCGCGTCGGAGTCAGGGAGCCGAGTCGGATGGGGCTCTTTCCTGCGAGTGCTTGGGTGATGATCGTCGGAATGACAGCTCTGGTGGACTGGCGAGGTCCGTACGTGTTGAACGGGCGCGCGACGACGACCGGGGTTCCGAATGAGCGTTGATATGAAAGGGCGAGCTGGTCCGCACTCGCTTTCGTCGCTGCGTACGGCGACTGGGCGTGGATCGGATGCTCTTCGGTGATCGGTACGAACTGCGCGGTTCCGTATACCTCGCTCGTGGAGGTCTGGACAACACGCGAAACTTCGAGCTCGCGCGCCGCCTCGAGAACATTCAGCGTTCCGGTGATATTCGTATCGACATACGACTTCGCTGCGACGTACGAGTAGGGGATACCTATCAGGGCTGCGAGATGGAGCACGGTGTCGCTGCCTGCCATCGTCTGCTTGATGAACACAGGGTCGCGGACATCACCCAGGACGACGTCGAGATTGCTCTGGATCCCTGTATCCAATGTGTCAAGCCAGCCCCAGGTTCCGAACGAGTTGTACTGCGCGAGGGCGGTGACGGTGTGACCCCGTTCGACGAGCAGCTCACACACGTGGGAACCGATGAAGCCATCGGCGCCAGTGACGAAAATCTTCTTCGTTTCGCTCACGCCGGCCTCCTTGCAAATCGGGATGAATGGTACTGCCCGACGGACATCGTTCTCAGACCGGCGCTGGCTGCCGAGCCGATGAGCGGTCGTGCGTGTGGATGTCCGCCACCATACAATCTCTGCGTACATGAGCGACGCTTCACACTCCCCATGGATCCCGTCCCCAGCGTCCGATCGTCGCCCGGTTTCCGGGTTCGAGCTCACCGAAAGCGATCCTCGCCCCGCCGTGTCGGTCGTCACTCCCTTCTTCAATGGCGACGCCGCGTTCGAGGAGACAGCCGTGTCTGTGTTCCGCCAGACGCTGCGACAGTGGGAATGGATCATCGTCAACGACGGATCGACAGATCCGAAGTCTCTTGAGACCCTCGACCGCTATCGGGGAATAGATCCTCGCGTCACCGTCATCGATCAGGACAACCGCGGCCCCGGGGCCGCCAGGAACACCGGGTTCTCCGCAGCCGCAGCGGATTACGTCATGCAACTCGACGACGACGATCAGCTCGAGCCGACCGCTCTGGAGAAGTTGTATTGGTTCCTCGAGACGAACCCCGGTTTTGCGTTTGCCAAGGGCTACACGATCGGATTCGGTGCCGAGACCTACATCTGGCCGAATGGGTTCCACGCGGGTGATGCGTTCCTCGAGCAGAACCATGCGGACGTCCTCGTGATGATCCGACGAGCCGTCGCCCTGGCTGTCGGGGGGTATGACGAGGACAATCGCGAAGGTCTCGAGGACTGGGACTTCTGGTTGAAGCTCGCCGCCGCGGGCCACTGGGGAGGGACGATCCATGAACCTCTGGGCTGGTATCGACGACGCGGTTCGCACACTGAGACCTGGTCCAATTGGGATGACGGACCCAACGAACAAAAGTTCAAGCATCGGCTCCGAAAGCGCTACCCCGAGCTCTGGCGATCGGGGGTGCCGGACCCGATCGGTCGGGAATCAGGTCCGCATCATGGCTTCCCGGATGCCTATGTGGACCTCAATCGGTTGGAATCCACAAAGCGCACAGCACTCCTCATCGTTCCGTGGCTGGAGGTCGGGGGGGCCGACCGTGTCAATCGTCAGATCGTCGACGGGCTGATCTCCTCGGAATGGGACGTGACGATTGTGACGACGCTTCCTGCGGCCAACGCGTGGGAGGACGAGTTCAAGCAACTGACACCCGACGTGTTTGTCTTGGACAGGTTCCTTGAGATCGACGACAGACCGTGGTTCGTCGACTATCTCATCGAATCACGCAGTCCCGACATCGTCCTCGTATCGAACAGTTGGTTCGGATACGACCTCCTTCCCTTCATCCGGACACGGCATGCCGACCTTCCACTCGTGGACCTGACCCACGCAGAGGAGGAATGGAACGACGGAGGGTTCCCTGGGCTCTCGAACCGATACGAGCGATATCTGGACCTCCGGATCACCGGCAGTCGTCATGTCAGGGACTGGATGGTCGAGCGCGGTGGGCGGGGGGACATTGCGGTCTGGTACACCGGCGTCGAGGTGAGCCGGTTCGAGGATGCCGCGAACACAGAGAGGGACCTGTGCGCAGAGTCGGGACTCGGCCCGGCTGACATCGTCATCTTGTTCGTCGGAAGGCTTGCCGACGAAAAGCAGCCCGAGGTCGTCGTTCGCGTCGTGGATCACCTCGGTTCGCGGGGAATCCATGCCTCGGCGGTCCTGGTCGGGAAAGGCCCCAATCTCGAGACCTTGAAGGCCGAGACCGCTGCGCGTGGCCTTGAATCGCAGGTTCGGTTCGAAACGGACGCACCCGACGATCGGTTGGTTGCGTGGATGTCGGAGGCGGACGTGTTCTTGTTGACGTCATTGCGTGAAGGGATTGCAGTCACGATCTACGAAGCGATGGTCAGCGGCCTTCCCGTGATCGCAACCGACGTCGGTGGGCAAGGGGAGCTTGTCACCGACAGCACTGGATATCTCCTGCAAGACCCCGCGGGGCATGACCTCGTACCGCGGATCGCAGACACGATCGCGGAGTTGGTATCGGATCCGACGCTGGGTGTGAGGCTCGGTGAAGCCGGAAGGGCACGCATCTATGAGCAATTCCGAGCAGACGTCGCCACCGCGCGGTTCGTCTCGCTTCTCGACGACGTCGTCGAAGCCGGTCGGACCGGGAAGACCGACACCGATGCCCGCGGTGGAACGGGTTCGAACGACACGTTCGATCTGACCGAGATCGTCGAACGTCATCGCTTGATCGAGACCCAGCAGCGATTCACTTTGGACCAGTGGGCGATGCGGGAAGCAGTGAGTGTTTCCGCGACGCGCACCGAGGATGGGCATGTGGGACGACACGCCCGAGCATCGATCTACGACATTGCGGCAAAGACGCTCGGAGCACCGTACCGATGGTTCAAGGCGAGGAACCCACAGCGAGCGACAGCGATCCGTGATCGGGTGCGGTCCGTACTTCGATATCGCAGGTGATCGCGGTCGCAATCATCCGCACTCGTCACTGCGCCGGAGGAACCCGTTGTGAAACAGTCCTCGGGGTACCATTACCGACGCTCCGTGAGTTCCCCATCAAACACTGATCACGCATGACCGATACGACTTTCACACACGACTCTGCGCGTGGGCGCCGCCCGCTCCTTTCTGACATCGCCAATCTCAGGAGACACCGCGGTCTCCTCCGGCTGCTCGTGGTGCGGGACCTCACGGTCCGCTACAAACGTTCGGCATTGGGCGTGTGGTGGACGCTGCTCAACCCGTTGTTGTTCTCCGGCGTCATTTGGGTGGTTTTCGGCAAGATCTTCCGTTTCGAGACGCCCGGTGTTCCCTACATCGTGTACCTGCTGTCCGGGGTCATCTGGATGGGCTTCTTCTCCCAGGGTGTCATGACGACGGGCTCCTCGATCGTCAACAGCGCATCCATTCTCACGAAGGTCAGCGTGCCGCCCGAGATCTTCTCGTTTGCTGCGGCGATTGCTGCTGGCGCAAACTTCATCCTCAGCCTGCCGATCCTGCTGGTTGCCCAGCTCGCCTTCGGGGTGGGCATTCCGTGGACGGTCGTCCTCGTCCCCATTCCGATCCTGGCGACGGTGATCCTTGTGACGGGTATCGGGTTGCTCGTGGCATCGGCAGCGGTGTTCTTCTTCGACGTGCTGGACTTCACCGCCGTCCTCGTCCAGCTCGCGAGCTATCTGACGCCGACGTTCTATCCGATCGAGATCATCCCTGAACATCTCCGCTGGTTGGTCGGCCTGAACCCTCTCTATTCCTACCTCGAGGTGTTCCGCGGGTTCATGTACGGAGGAACCTTCGCTCCGGGTTGGCAGTTCGCCTACATGATCGTCACCGCCCTCGTCGCGTTCCTGCTCGGCGTGTGGGTGTTCAATCGCAGCTGGAAGAATCTCGTGGTGAGGATCTGATGACGAGCGAACCGGTCGTCAAGGTGGAGGATGTCTCACTGGCTTTCCGCATCGGGCGGAGCCAAGTGGGCACGCTCAAGGAGCACCTGATCAACTCCTTGAAGGGGAATACCGCCTATGAGAAGCTCTGGGCGCTCAAGGACGTGTCGTTCGAGGTCAGGCGCGGTGAGGTCCTGGGCATCATCGGCCCGAACGGTGCAGGGAAGTCGACCTTGATGAAGATCATCGCGCAGGTCCTCCCACCGACTTCAGGTCGTGTCCGCGTCGAGGGATCGATCGCACCGATGATCGAGTTGGGTGCAGGATTCAACTCGGAGATGACCGGTGTGGAGAACATCGTGCTGTACGGGACGTTGCTCGGTCGCGACCCGACGGTGATGCGGACCCGAGTCGATGCGATTGCCGAATGGGCAGAACTCGAAGAGTTCATCGACACGCCGATTCGGAACTACTCGTCCGGAATGCTCGCGCGACTCGGGTTCGCCGTTGCGACTGATGAACGACCCGACGTACTCGTTGTCGACGAAGTGCTTTCCGTCGGCGATGAGTCGTTCCAGAGCAAATCCGGAAAGCGGATCGAGTCCATGATCGCCGACGGAACCTCGGTCGTTCTCGTCTCCCACGTTCTCGGGACCGTGTCGGAGTTGTCGGACCGCGTCGTCTGGCTCGATCACGGAACCATCGTACGCGAGGGTGACCCGGTCGACGTCGTGGCGTCGTACCGAGAAACCGCTACCGGCTAGCTGCTCGACTTCGCCGGCACACGCATCGCACGCGAGACCCGGAAGTCGAGGACGAAACCAGCCCACAAGCCGAATCCGTAGGCAAGGTGCATCGTTCCCGCGACCAGCGCCGTCATGAGACGATTCGTGGATGCTCGAGCTGCGACGAGCGCCAGGACCGCGATCCAGCTGATGGCGAGGGCGACGAGAGGGATCCAGGAGAAGACCGCTCCGATGAAGACACCGACGACCCACCCGGCTACCAGGAACGCCGGGGCGAGTGGTCGGAGCGACGGGAGTCTCCCGTTGACGAGGAGCATCTCGGCCTTTCCGCGCCCGTACCGCCAGTACTGCACCGCGAGCTCTCGCCACGTCGACCGCGGCCGATACCACGATCGGATCGACGGGTCGACGACGACGGTCCGCCCGGAGGCCCGCCAGCGCGCATAGAAGTCGGTGTCCTCGACAGTGCCCGACGGAAATTTTCGATAGCCGTCAAGTTCGAGGAAATCCTCCCTGGCGAACGTACCGAGGTACACCGTATCGACCTGCTCGACGCCTTCTGCATGATGAAATCGGGCAGGACCGATAGCCAGCGGATCGGCCATGGCACGGGCAGTGGCTGATTCCCAACGATTCGAACCCTCGGCGATCATCGGCCCTCCGACCGCCGTGCCGGGTCTCCACGCAGCGATGCTTGCCGTGACGTAATCATCGGCGTATCGGGTGTGGCCGTCGAGTCTGACGAGCAGGTCGCCTGTCGCTGCCTTGGCGGCTCGGTTCAATCCGAAGGATTGGTGTCGATCCGGGTTGTCGATGATCGTGATGCGACTATCGGTTATTTGTCTCGCTCGTAGGCTGTCAAGGGTGCCATCACCTGAACCACCATCAGCGATGATCACCTCGACCACCGCCGTGGAACCGAGCGCAACATCGACGACGTGGTCGATGTTGTCCGCCTCGTTCAACGTGGCGACGATCACCGATGCTGTCAGATCCTTCTTCACGGTGCGTAATCGTATCCACCTGACTAGCCATTCCAGTGCTCAAGTGGCTGGTCATTCGTTCCGATATGTCTTGATGCGCTGGATTTCCGTGTTTGCGATGGCCGTGGTGTGCGTGTTCGTCGTACCGACCGCCGCGAGCGCCGCAGAAGCGCCTGCAGAGCTCCACACCGGTCTGTACTCGGACGACTTCGACTCGTCCGGCGACCTCAACGGCGTGGGGGCAGCAGCGGGGCAGAAGGTGACGTTCGGGGGAACCTTCCATGACATCGCCGAAGCAAGCTCGTCGTACAACCCGTCGGATCCGAACTCGTGGTCCAACACGGTGCAGATCCTCGAAGGCGTATGGTCAGCAAAGGCGACGCCGTTTGCGAACATCTTCGTGAACGCGTCTGCCGCTTCCATCGCCAACGGCAGCCGGGACACCCAGATCGATGAGTGGGTGCGCCACGTCAAGGCCTGGTTGGACAAGGGAGGCAATCGGAGCCTGATCGTCGCACCCCTCCAGGAACACAACGGCAACTGGACCCCATACGGGTGCAACCCATCTGCATTCCGCACCGCATATCAGAAGTTCGTCGATGCGTTCGACGACGCAGGGCTCGATGAGACGCAGGTCCGGTTCGCTTGGGCTCCGAACGGCTGGACATCGGTCGGGTGTGGGTCGCTTGCGGACTACTACCCGGGAGACGCAACGGTAGATGTTGTGAGCATCTCGGCGTACAACTGGACCGCATGTCCGGGCAATAGCGCATACGAAACCCCGTCACAGGCCATCGGCCCGTACCTCGCCGAGATCCGCAACACGATTCCGGGTGCGTCGACGAAGCCGTTCGTCATCGCACAAACCGCCTCGCCGAGAGGAACCTGCCAGAACGGCTGGGTCACCTCGCTCGTTTCTTACCTCAAGCTCGATCCGAATGTGGTCGGTTTCGTCTGGTTCAACTTCGACAAACCCGGGGAACCGGATTTTCGCGTGTGGACCGGTTCTCTTGCGAAGGGCTGGCGAGATGCCGTTGCGAGCGGTGAGACGTCGTACACATGGCCACTTCGGAGCTGGTTCGAATCGGGTCCGCTGACGGTCGGCGGGCTCCCTCCCGAGGATCCGCCATGTGACAAGGGTCCGTGCGACACCATTGCTTCGGTCGACAGTGGGAGTATGTGGTCCCGGTGGGACGAGCTGTCCTCAGCGGCCACGACCGGAGACTTCTACTTCGGGAACCCCGGTGATGTGCCCTTCATGGGCGATTGGAACGGCGACGGCACGGCAACCCCAGGGCTCTACCGGCAATCTGACGGGTTTGTATACGTCCGGTATTCCAACACACAAGGCATCGCGGATCGCGAGTTCTTCTTCGGGAACCCGGGTGACGTTCCTCTTGTGGGTGACTTCGACGGCGACGGACGCGACTCCGTGTCGATCTGGCGATCGAGCGAGGCCCGGATCTACATCATCAACGAACTCGGCCAGGACGGCAAAGGTCTCGGGGCCGCCGACTTCAGCTACTACTTCGGGAATCCGGGAGACCAGCCGTACGTCGGTGACTTCAACGGAGACGGCATTGACACCGTCGGGCTCTACCGCCAGTCGACCGGTTTCGTCTACTTCCGCGACGCGCT
>CAYTWC010000024.1:11513-13454 GCA_964441975.1 uncultured Acidimicrobiaceae bacterium
CAGGAAATGCCGATTTCTCGTTCTTCTATGGGAATCCGGGAGACCGCATCATCGCCGGAGACTGGGACGGTGACGGCGACGACACCGTTGCGGTGTATCGCCCTTCGACGAATCGCCTCTACGTGAACCTTGAGAACTCCAGCGGTGTCGCCGACTGGACCGGTTATGTCGGCTCGGCATCGCACGTCGTCACGGCAGGGAGCGACTGATGTCACACACCCCAGCAGCCACCACGCGCCGTTCGGTCAGCAGCGGACTTCTTGTCGCACTCGTCGCAAGCGTGCTGACTCTCATTCTCGCCGCACCGGCCTCGGCCGCGGGACCCGGAGTCGATCCGGGACTCGAGCAGTGCCTGTTGAACCTGCACAACCAGGAGCGGACAGCAAGAGGTCTCCATCCGCTCGTCCCCGATCCGTCTCTCACCGAGTTCGCAAGGGATTGGTCGTGGGAGATGTACGACTCGCGTGACTTCCGTCATTCGGATCTGAGCTTTCCAGGCAGCTGGTGGGGTCGCAGCGAGAACATCTACTACAGCCTGGGATACCCACACGACTGTCAGGCAGCACATGCCGGGTTCATGAACTCCAGCGGACACCGTGCGAACATCCTTCGGAGTTCATCGGACCGTGTGGGCGTCGGCATCGTGTTCGACGGTGACTCCCACAACCTGATGTACGTGACGGTCGCGTTCGGTGACTCCGACGGCTCCAACGGTCCGGCACCCGGTTTCGATCCGCCTCCGTCTCCGTGTGAAGGTTCGTGTGGAGGTTTCGCTGCCGTCGACGCTGGCGGCAAATGGTCGCTGTTCGGTGAGGTTGGTGCCGACAGTCCTACCGAGTTCTACTTCGGGAACCCAGGAGACGTCCCGTTCATGGGCGACTGGAACGGGAACGGCACCGCAACACCCGGTCTCTATCGCCAAAGCGATGGCTTCGTCTATCTCCGTGACTCCAACACCCAAGGGATTGCTGACCACGAGTTCTTCTTCGGGAACCCGGGCGATGTTCCGATCGTGGGCGACTGGGACGGCGACGGCGATGACACCGTCTCGATCTACCGCCCGTCGACCGGGCGGATCTACATCATGAACGAACTCGGAGCCGACGGCGCAGGTCTTGGTGCTGCAGATCACTCGTTCTCGTTCGGCAACGTCGGGGACACCCCGTTCGTCGGTGATTTCAACGGAAACGGAAAGGATTCGATCGGGCTCTACCGCCAAACGACCGGGTATCTGTACTTCCGTAACTCCCTGTCCACCGGCGTCGCCGATTCCGAGTTCTACTTCGGGAACCCGGGTGATCGAATCTTCGCCGGTGACTGGGACGGTGATGGCACGGACAGCGTTGCGGTCTACCGCCCGTCACAGTGGCACCTCTACGTGAAGCTTGCGAACACCCCCGGCGCTGCGGACTGGGACTCGTATCTCGGGGAATTCGTACACGTTGTCTCGGCTCGATAGGTCTCGGAGGGGATATGACGCACACGCGCCAACTCGGCATCGGCATTGCCATCAAAAGCTTGATCGGTCTGACGGTTGCGGCAATGGTCGTCGCCGCCACGGTGATGGTCGCGCCCGCGCCGGCGAACGCGGATGAACCTCCGCCGCCCTGGATCTTCCCTGTCGTCGGGCAGGACGGGGTGGATTTCGCCTACTACGACACGTTCGGCGCTCCCCGGGGCGGGGGTCGACTTCATCACGGCGTCGACATCGGTACGTACGGTGTCAAGGGAGTTCCTGTCGTCGCGGCGGCCGATGGCGTCATCGATCGCGTCAACTGGTCGAACGATGTCGACGACCTGAACCCGGAGCGTTGTTGCACCATCAGTATCAACCATGACGGTGGCTGGGACACGTGGTACATCCATCTCGACAACGACACGCCCGGTACTGACGACGGCGCCGGATGGGGGATCGCTCCTGGAATCCTTCCGGGGGTGCAC
>CAYTWC010000025.1:0-13386 GCA_964441975.1 uncultured Acidimicrobiaceae bacterium
GTGTCGATGGTTCCAGGACCGGGGCCATGAAGCAGACCGAGACCGATCTTGAAGCCACCGACATATGGCGCGACTTCTTTGGCGACACGCACCGCGTCCTCCGCGGTCGGACGGTCAAGTGCGACGATGATCGGGTTGTCCATCACCATGGTTCGAACGCTCCTTTGAGTTCTGCAATGGTCTCGAGACCATGCTTTCTTCCGTAACGGATGAGTTGTTTCGTGATCTGTGCGGCGATCCGCGGTTTCGAGAAATGCGCCGTGCCGATCGCGACGGCGGACGCCCCGGCAAGCATGTACTCAACGACGTGATCCCCGTGCGACACGCCTCCGCAAGCGATGATCGGAACGTCCGGCGCAGCAGAGGCCACTCGCAGGACGGAACGCAGAGCAATCGGCCGTACCGGGTCGCCGGAATAGCCCCCGGTCATCCCGGAAAGCAAGGGCCGTCGGGTGTGTGGATCGATCGCTGCACCGGTGACCGTGTTCGCGACGACGACCCAGTCTGCCCCTGCTTCGGCGACCGCAACAGCGACTGACTCGATCGAGGCTGCATCCGAGGTCAGTTTTGCCCCGATGGGCACATCCACAGCGGATCGAACCGTCGCCACCACCTCCGCCGCCGTTCGGGGTTCGAGGGCAAAGGGAACACCTTCGAGATTCGGGCAGCTCAGATTGACCTCGACGACCCCGATCCCCGCACGTTCCATCTTGGAGGCGACCACGCCGAAACCATCGATGTCATGGGCGACTGCACTCCCCCACACCGCCGTCGGAATCCGCACGAAGCCTCCGACGGTCGAATCGATCCACGCATCGATGCCCGGATTCTGTATCCCGATGCCGTTGAGCATGCCGCGGCCGACAGGGGCAATCCGTGGAGCGGGCCTACCCGGCCACGGTTCCGGGGACACGGACTTCGCGACGGCCGCTCCGTAGAGTGAGAAGTCGATCGACGACTCGAAGTCGACGACGGATCCGACGGTGCCTGAGGCCGCGACCAACGGTGTCGCAAGCTCATGTGAGCCGAGTGCGACAGTCAGATCCATCACGTGATCCCGGTCGAGGCGTGATGGTCCTGGAGGCTTGTCACGGTCAGTGGCTCGGACGTCGATGCTTTGATCGATCGCGCTACTGCCAAGCCACCCTGCACGGTGGTCACACACGGGATCCTGCGGCGGTGAGCCGTACGACGTATGACGCTTCCGTCACCTCGCGCTTTGCCACCTGCAGGTGTGTTGATCACGAGATCGATGCGTCCCTCGTCGAGGAGTCGAACCGGGTCGTATGACCCCTCACCAACCTTGTCCACGTGTGTTGTCGCGATCGAGTGTCGCGCCAGATGCCCTGCGGTTCCGTGGGTTGCGTACAGCTTGAACCCGAGATCGACGAGCGTTTGAGCCACTTCGACACCAACTGCCTTGTCACGGTCCGCAAGCGAAATGAACGCCGCACCCGTGTCCGGGACCTGATGCCCGGCGCCGCGCAGCGCCTTGCCGTACGCCGCACCGGGTGAGTTGCCGAGCCCCATGACTTCGCCGGTCGCACGCATCTCGGGCCCGAGCAGCGTGTCCTCGTCGGGGAAGCGGTCCCACGGCAGCACCGCCTCCTTGACAGCTGTGTACGTCAGGCGTTCCCGCGTTCGGGGAAGAACGCCTCGTTCGCGCAGGGCTTCGATCGTCTCGCCCATCATCACCCATGTCGCCACTTTCGCCAGCGGGACGCCCGTTGCCTTCGAAATGAACGGAACGGTCCGTGATGCCCGTGGGTTTGCCTCGAGCACGAACACGTCATCGCCCCGGATTGCGAACTGGATGTTGAGGAGCCCTCGCACGCCGAGGGCTTCGGCGAGTTTCCTCGTGTCGATGGTCACCTGTTCGATCACTTCAGCGGTGAGTGTCGGGGGCGGCACCACACATGCCGAATCTCCCGAATGCACTCCCGCCTCCTCGACGTGCTCCATGATTCCACCGATGTACAGGTCTGTGCCGTCGAACACGGCGTCGACGTCGACCTCGACGGCGGATTCCAGAAACCTGTCGATGAGGAGCGGTGCTTCACTCAGGTCGACCTCGCTGCCCGGCACGGCACCGTAGAGTTCGGTGAGGTACGTTGAGAGGTCCTCGATCGAATAGATGATCCGCATCGCGCGGCCGCCAAGCACGTACGAAGGGCGCACCAATGCGGGAAGCCCTATGGCATCAACGACCTGCTGCGCTTCGGCAACGGACGTCGCGGTTCCGTGTGGGGGCTGCAGGATTCCCTGTTCCTTGCAGAGCCGGGAGAATTGTTCACGGTCCTCAGCTCGGTCGATCGCCGCGGGTGGGGTGCCGGCGATCGGGACCCCTGCCTCCTCGAGAGCTCGCGCCAGACCGAGCGGAGTCTGGCCCCCCAACTGCACGATCACGGCCGCAGCCTTCTCGGCATCGACGATCGCAAGAACATCCTCGGCCGTCAAAGGCTCGAAGTAGAGCCGAGTCGAGATGTCGTAGTCGGTGGACACGGTTTCCGGGTTGCAGTTCACCATCACGGTCTCGTATCCGGCTTCCTCGAGAGCGAACGCCGCGTGGACACAGCAATAGTCGAATTCGATACCCTGACCGATCCGGTTCGGACCGGATCCGAGAACCATCACGGTGTTCGATCCGGGCTCCGGCGTTTCCGATTCTTCCTCGTGCGTCGAGTAGAAGTAGGGCGTGGATGCTTCGAACTCGGCAGCACACGTGTCGACGGTCTTGTATGTGACCTCGACCTCGGCGTCTGTTCGGAGACGCCGGACGTCACGTACGTCACAGGACCACAGGTAGGCGATCTGGGTATCGGAGAACCCTGTTCTCTTCGCGCGACGGATCGCCTTGGTCGACATTGGTGCTGCCTCGATCTCTGCGCGTACCTCGTTGATCAGTTGCATCTGATCGAGGAACCAGGGGTCGATGGAAGTGAGTTCATGCACGCGTTCTGTCGACGTTCCCCGCCGCAACAGCTCGCCGACTTCCAGCAATCGCACGGGGCTGGGCGTCGACACACGCACCTCGAGCTCGTCGTCGGACAGCTCAACCATCGGCGCCTCTGCCGGATCCGCGTTGAAGCCGCTCCGTCCGGTCTCGAGGCTTCGGAAAGCCTTCTGGAGCGCCTCGGGGAAGGTCCGGCCTATTGCCATCGCCTCGCCGACCGACTGCATCGACGTACCGAGAACGGGCGGCACCGACGGGAACTTCGCGAAGTCAAACCGAGGGGCCTTGACCACGACGTAATCCAGGGCTGGTTCGAACGATGCGGGAGTTGCCTTTGTGATGTCGTTGGTGATCTCATCGAGCGTGAAACCGACCGCGAGAAGGGCAGCGATCTTGGCGATCGGGAACCCGGTCGCCTTCGATGCGAGCGCTGACGATCGGGACACCCGAGGGTTCATTTCGACGATGATGCGTCGTCCGGTATCCGGGTCGACTGCGAATTGGACATTCGATCCTCCCGTCTCGACCCCGATGATCCGTAAGCAGGCGATCGCCTCATCTCGCATCTCTTGGTATTCACGGTCAGACAGCGTCATCGCGGGGGCAACCGTTATCGAATCGCCAGTGTGGACGCCCATCGGGTCGATGTTCTCGATCGAGCAGATGATGACTGCGTTGTCCGCCGCATCGCGCATGACTTCGAGTTCGTATTCCTTCCAACCAGCCACAGACTCCTCGATCAGCACCTCGCTCACCGGGCTGGTCGCAATGCCATTCGTGACAATGGCCGTGAATTCCTCGTCGTTGTGGGCGAGGCCGGTGCCACCACCCCCGAGGATGTAGCTCGGGCGCACCATGACCGGAAATCCGAGATCGGCAACCGCCTCACGCGCCTCCTCGAGTGAGGTGACGTAGAACGCCTTTGCCGTCTCGATTCCTGCCTCATCCATGGCCACCTTGAACCGTCCTCGGTCCTCGGCCGTCTCTATGGCGTCGAGCGACGCTCCGATCAATGCGACGTCGAGATCGTCGAACACTCCCCGTTTCGCGAGCTCCATGGTGACGTTGAGTGCGGTCTGACCACCGAGCGTCGGGAGCACCGCGTCGGGCCGCTCCTTGCGGATGACGGCTTCGACACACTCCGGCGTGATGGGTTCGACGTAGGTCGCGTCGGCGAACTCCGGGTCCGTCATGATGGTGGCCGGGTTCGAATTCACCAGAATGACCCTGAAACCATTTGCCCGAAGTGCCTTGACGGCCTGGGTACCCGAGTAATCGAACTCACAGCCCTGACCGATCACGATCGGGCCGGAGCCGATGACCAGGATCGACTCGATGTCAGTTCGCTTCGGCATGGTCGCCTCCGATCAGTGCGGAGAACTCATCGAACAGTGCGAGCGCATCGTTCGGGCCCGGTGCCGCTTCTGGGTGGTACTGGACCGAGAAGGCATCGATGTCGAGACACCGCAGACCCTCGTTCGTCCCGTCGTTGAGATTCTGATGGGTCGACTCGACTCGACCGAACTCAGTGTCGGCTGTCGGTGCGATCTGCTCGACTCCCGCGAGGCCATCGATCTCCGGTCGACGCGTGTCACCCAGCGACCAGAGATCCACTGCGAAGCCGTGGTTCTGCGACGTGATGTCCACCTTTCCGGTACTCACGTTCCTGACCGGATGATTCCCTCCGTGATGACCGAACGGGAGCTTGTACGTCTCGGCACCGAGGGCGAGACCGAGGATCTGGTGCCCGAGTCAGATGCCGAACACCGGGACGACACCGAGAAGACCACGCACGGCTTCTATTGACGCCGTGAGTGGCTCGGGGTCGCCCGGGCCGTTCGAAAGAAAGACGCCATCGGGATGGCGCTCGAGGACGTCGCTTGACGACGTATCCCAAGGAACGACCGTCACGTCCATGCCGCGCGCGTTGAGCTGCTCGACGATGTCTCGCTTCATCCCGAGGTCGTATGCAACAATCGACACACCAGTCGGGGATTCCGCCGACGAGTCGTACGGAGTCGACGTCGACACCTGGGCGGCGAATGCACTCCCCGCCATCGGCGGAGCACTCGCTGCGAGCGCCGCGAGGTCCTCGGTATCGCCGTCCGCTCCGATAGCGACCGGCATCGCACCCCGTGTGGTGATGTGTCGCGTGAGTCTTCGCGTGTCGACCTCGGTCAGAGCGACGAGGCCCCGTTCGATCAGGTAGTCGTCGAACTCGCCCTGTGATCGCCACGACGATGCGATTCGGCTCATCGACCTGGTCACCAGCCCTCTGGCATGCACCGTGTCGGACTGATCGTCCGCGTCGGCTGCTCCGTAGTTCCCGATCTGGGGTGCGGTCAGCACGACGACCTGACCCGCATACGAAGGGTCGGTGACGATTTCCTGATATCCCGTCATCGCTGTGTTGAAGACGACCTCACCGACGGCGACGCCCTCAGCGCCGATGACCTCGCCCCTGAACACTGCGCCGTCGGCAGTTACCAAGACACCGTGTCTCATGCTGACCCCCTTGCGTCTTCTACTCGGTGCGTAACGACTCCACGTAGCACGGTGGCTCGGACGCGACCGGTGAGTTCGGAGCCGAGATAGGGTGCGTTCCGGCTCCGTGACGCTGTCGATGTCGGCGTCCACGACTCGCTCGGCGCGACGACGACGAGATTCGCATCGTTGCCGACGCCCACGAGTGACCCGTGTTCCACCAATCCTGCGATCTCAGCCGGCCGAACCGACATCCGATCGAAGAAGTCCATCTGTCGGAGACCGGCCGTACCGATTGCGACCGAGGCAGCCCACTCGAGACCGATGATCCCGTTCGGCGCCTCCTCGAAAGGCACTTCCTTCTCAAGCGCCGTGTGAGGAGCGTGGTCCGTCGCGATCGCATCGATCGTCCCGTCGAGTAGCCCGGCGACGAGCGCTTCTCGGTCATCGCTGTCGCGCAACGGTGGCATCATCTTGTAGTCCGGGTCCGCAGTCGCCACGGAATCGTGATCGAACGCGAGGTGATGGGGGGCGACTTCGGCTGTGACAGCGAGGCCGCGACTCTTCGCTGCAGCGATCATTTCGACTGATCGAGCCGTTGACAGGTGCTGCACGTGGTACCGCACTCCGGTGAGTTCAGCGAGCGCGATGTCTCGTGCGATCGTGATGTCGTCGGCCTGTCTCGGTATCCCGTACATGCCGAGGCGGGAGGACACCGATCCCTCGTGCATGAATCCGGCGCCGGAAAGGTCCTTGTCGATCGCGTGTTGGGAGACGACACCTCCGAGTGCCGCAATGTATTCCATCGCCGTCCGAAGAACGGCGGCGTTGGCGACGGTGTCTCCGTCGTCGGTGAACATGGTGACTCCCGCTGCCCACAGATCGTCGATGTGTGCCATTGCGTTCCCCTGCCGCCCGAGGGTGATGCAACCTGCAGGGATGACGTCCACCAGACCGACCTCGGCACCGCGCTCGCGCACGAAACGCGCGAGGTGCCCAGCGTCTATGGCCGGATCGGTATTCGGCATTGCCACGACGGCGCCGAATCCACCTGCAGCCGCGGCACGTGAACCTGATTCGATGTCTTCCTTCCACTCCTGACCCGGTTCTCGCAGATGGGTGTGTAGGTCGACGAGCGCAGGCCCCACCCACGCATCGGTGCAGTCGATGACCTGGCGTCCATCGTCGGCTACGACGCCGACCACGGACACCACACCGTCGTCGACCGCCACATCAGCGTCGACCACCCCTTCGGGTGTGGCAACTTTGCCACCCCTCAACACGACATCATGCATCGTGCTCACCCCCCAACAATCGAAACAGGACGGACATTCGCGTTGCTACTCCATTCGAAACCTGTGCGAGGATGAGCGCTCGCTCATCGTCTGCGACCTCGTGGGCGATCTCGACGCCTCGATTCATCGGCCCGGGATGGAGCACGATGGCCTCGGGTCGCAGGTTCGCGAAACGCATGTTCGACATGCCGAATCGTCGTGCATATTCCGATAGCGAAGGAAACACGGAGGCGCCGCCTCGTTCGGTCTGGACTCGCAGGAGATAGACGACATCGACCTTTGGAATCATGTCGTCGAGGCTGTCCGTCGCCGCAACCGGCCAATTGTCGACGTCGACCGGAAGCAGGGTCGGCGGACCGACCAGGGTCACCTCGGCTCCGAGTGTCGTCATGGCGAACACATCGGATCTGGCCACGCGGGAGTGACGCACATCCCCGACGATGGCGATCTGGAGACCGTCGAAGCTGCCGAAGCGCTGTCGGATCGTCAAACAGTCGAGAAGCGCTTGCGTCGGGTGCTGGTGTGCCCCGTCGCCACCGTTGACGATCGGAATGTCGAGCCACTCAGCCAGGCGCCAGGGAGCCCCCGTCGATCTGTGCCGCACCACCATCAGGTCGACGCCCATCGCCCGGACCGTCAGCGCCGTGTCCTTCAATGACTCCCCTTTCGACAGTGCTGAGGTGCCGGGAGAAAACGAAACGGTGTCGGCGCTGAGCGCCTTCGCTGCCTTCTCGAACGACATGCGGGTTCGAGTTGACGGTTCGAAGAACATCGTGGCAACGGTCTTGCCCCTGAGGGCAGGAACCTTGGGTATCGGCCGTTTCAGCACCTCGACGAATCCCTCGGCATCGTCGAGGAGACCCTCGATTGTCGGTCGATCGAGGTCCTCCGTCGTGAGAAGGTGTCTCATGCCCCTACCTCGTTGCCGATCCAGACCCCGTCTTCGTCGTCGTGAGGTGTCAACCGGACAGACACATGTTCTGTAGCCGACGTCGGGATGTTCTTCCCGACGAAGTCGGGGCGAATCGGCAACTGCCTGTGTCCGCGGTCGACCATGACGGCGAGCTGCACGGACGAGGGTCGGCCGAGATCTGCAAGAGCATCCAGGGCGGCCCGGATGGTGCGGCCGGTGTAGAGAACATCGTCGACGAGGACGACGTCCGCCCCGTCGATGGGCTTCGGGATGTCCGTCGGGCCGATTCGTGTTCGTGGGCGTGTATCGAGGTCGTCACGGTACATGCCGATGTCGAGTGACCCCGCTGCGACGGCCCCTCCTGCGATCTCCGACAGCGCTGCTGCGATTCGCTCGGCGAAAGGCCTCCCTCTCGTAGGGATGCCGAGGATCAGAACCGAATCAAGTCCTTGATTCCGCTCGACGATTTCGTGGGCGATCCGTGTCGCGATGCGTCCGATGTCATCGCCGGTCATGACCTGGCGCATGTTGGCCCCACTGTTCCACGAAAAAGGCCGTGCACCTCGGCGCACGGCAGCTGTGTCGGTTTCATCGTTTCTCCATCCTTGCTCGCCTCACGGGACGGGCTTAAAGGTCGGTCGGGACCACTCTACCAGCCACGGGGGTCAGTCAAATCGACGTCGGAGGCGGTTGACGGCTCTTTCGGTGGATCGTGTCGGTCCGCGTGCACCTCTTCGTTGATCGGTACTTCGGGTTCCACCCATCCTTCGGATCGCACCGTGGTGGCGAGCGCATCGAGCACGCCGTTGACGAAACGGCCGCTCCCTGCAGTCGAATACTGCTTGGCGAGCTCCACCGCCTCATCGATGACGATCGCCGGCTTCAGAGTCGTGTACATCAGTTCCCACGCTGCCAGCCTGAGCACGTTTCGATCGACGAGTGGCATCCGGCTCACCGTCCATCCGATGGCAGAGCCGTCGATCGTGACATCAATCGCCTCACGATGCTCGAGCACTCCGGCGACCATGCTCCGAGCCCGGCCGGTCAGGTCCGACACGTCAGGGTCCGTGGTCCGCATCGAATCGACCGAGTAGAGGACCTCGAACGCTCGCAGTCGGTCGGTCGGTTCGATGGAGGTCACGTGACGCGCGTTATGTAGTCACCGGTTCTCGTGTCAACCTTGACGACGTCACCCTGCTCGACGAACAGCGGTGCCTGGATGACCCGGCCGGTACTGAGGGTCACTGGCTTCGTCGCTCCCGACACACGGTCTCCCTTGACACCCGGTTCGGCAAACGTGACCTCGAGCTCGACCGAGGCCGGGAGTTCGATGTCAACCGGCGTGCCCTCGAACATGGCGAGTCGGACGGTCATGCCGTCGGTCAGGAAATCGGCACTTTCACCGATGAAGTCAGCGGGGATCGCAGTCTGTTCGTATGTTTCGGAGTCCATGACATGGAATCCGAGATCGTCCTTGAACAAGAAGGTGAAGTCGCGTCGGTCGATTCGAGCCTGTGGCACATTCTCGCCAGCTCGGAAGGTCCGGTCGACCACCGCGCCGGTACGCACGTTCTTCAGCTTCATCCTGACGAAGGCCTTGCCCTTGCCCGGCTTGACGTGCTGATACTCGGTGACGGAGAACAGGCCCTCGGGTAGATCGAGCGCCATGCCTGGCTTGACATCATTCGTTGAGATCATGAGGTGTCCTTCCCTGTGTGGATGTCGCACGACCGGCGTCGGTGAGACGAACCGGCGGTCGCGGGCTGAGATGATGGTCTCATGGGGTGAGTCCGATTCCCTCGAACGCTGCGGCAACGGTAGCGTCGTCGGCGGGTACGACGACAGGCGCTTCGAACGCCTCGAGCAGAACCATTCTGAGGCCGTCGTCGTTGCGCTTCTTGTCCAGCGCCATCAATGCCCTTATGCGGTCCGGCTTCATGTCGGCGCGGGCAGCAACGGGTAGCCCGACCTCGCCGAGCACGCTCTGCTGGCGATCCGCGCCCGTGAAGCCGAGCTCGTGCTGTGAGGCCCAACCGGCCGCGACCATGCCGATCGACACTGCTTCCCCGTGGCTCAACCCACCAGCGGTTTCGATCGCATGACCGATCGTGTGACCGTAGTTGAGAATCGCCCTGCGTCCCTGTTCGGTGAAGTCCTCGTTGACCACCCCGACCTTTACGGCGACCGAGCGGTTCACGATGTCTTCGAGATCCCGATCCCCCGGCGCTCGCTCGTAGGCCTCAACGATGCCCATGTCCGCGATGAAACCTGTCTTCAACGCCTCGGCGGCACCAATCACCTTCTGGCGATCAGGGAGTGCGTCCAGAATGTCGACATCGACAAACACCTTCCGTGGGTGTTTGAAGACACCCGCGAGGTTCTTCCCGTCGACGTTGACCGCCGTCTTTCCTCCGACGGCCGCATCGACCGCACCAAGGAGAGTCGTCGACACGTAGTAGGCAGGGACCCCTCGAAGGTACGTTCCTGCAACGAAACCTGCAACGTCGGTGAGAGCCCCTCCGCCGACTGCGACCACTGCATCACCCCGGGTGAAATGCGCCGCGTTGAGGGTCCGATAGATCTCTTCAACGACGCTGAGCGACTTTGCCGCTTCGCCGTCGGGCAACGTCGAACCGACGACCTCGAGACCGGCGGCTTCGAAACTCCCCCCGAGCATCTGGGCGAGAGGCGCGGTGGTCGGCTGACAAAGGATCGCGACCCGGCGATGCGTCGACACGGTCCCGGTCACCAGACCGTTCAGGTCGCGCCCGACCACAACCTGCGAGATCTCGACACCGCCCTCGGCTATGACATGGCGACGCATGCGATGACCTCCTCGGCGATGTCCCCGGGAAGACGGGAAGCGGTATCGACGGCATGGTCACTCGAGGCGAGGTAGGTGGCCATCCGCAACTCGGCAAGTGCCTCGAGTGCTTCCTCGCTGCGTGCCAGCGGTCGATTCGCGTCTGTTCCGATGCGTCCGACGATGACATCCACCGGGGCGGTCAGAAGCACCGTCGTCCCTGTCGATCGCATGATCTCAACGTTGGCGGCAAGGAGGATGGCGCCGCCACCGGTCGCGATCACCGCTGGTCGGCCAAGCGATGCAGCCTTGATCTGATCGGATTCCGCCCTGCGGAACACCTCCTCGCTGTCCGCGAACAGCTCCGGAATCGTCCGTCCTGTATGTTCCATAATCGACGAATCGATGTCGATGAAGGGTCTGCCGAGCTTCTCAGCGACGAGAACCCCGACGGTCGTCTTGCCGGTCCCCATCATGCCGATGAGCCAGATGTGTCCCATCAGAACGTCCCGAGACGCTCGACATAGGCCTTGTGTGATGCGGTGAAGTCTCCGACCGTGTCACCACCGAACATGCGAAGGGCTTCTCGCGCAAGGGTGAACGCAACCATCTGTTCGGCGACGACGCCTGCTGCGGGCACCGCGCAGACGTCCGACCGCTCCCGGAACGCCTTTGCAGCTTCCTTCGTGTCGACGTCAACGGTGTCGAGCGGTTGCATCACCGTGGCAATCGGCTTCATGTAGGCCGTGACGGACAGCACGTCACCGTTCGTCATTCCGCCTTCGATGCCTCCGGCACGGTTGGTCTTACGGGCAAACCCCGCGTCTGGGCGACCGGGGATGATCTCGTCATGGGCGCCGGTTCCATGTGACGCTGCCTGTTCGAGACCCTCTCCGATCTCGACAGCCTTGATCGCCTGAATCGACATCAGGGCGCCGGCCAGCATCCCGTCGAGCTTCCGGTCCCAATGCACGTGGCTCCCGATTCCGGGTGGTAGCCCGTATCCGAGCACCTCCACGGATCCGCCCAGCGTGTCTTTGGCTTCCGATGCCTGTTCGATGACCTTGATCATCTCGGCTTCGTCGTCCCGAGAGAACACGCGGACCGGCGACTCGTCGATCCGAGCGAGGTGCTCCGGTTTCGGCTTCGGATGTGAGCGGTCGACCGTGACCCCACCGATTGCCGTCACGTGGGAGAACACCGAGACCCCGATTTCGGCCAGCAGCAGCTTGGCGATGTAGCCGACCACGGTTCGCGCCGCGGTCTCCCGTGCTGAGGCACGTTCAAGGATGTCCCTGGCATCGTGGGTGTCGTACTTGAGCATCCCCGCGAGATCTGCATGGCCGGGACGCGGTTTGCGTTCCCGCTTTCCTTTCGTGCCCGGTTCCGGCGACATCTGTGCCACCCACTTCGGCCACTCGGTGTTCCGGATCAGGACCGCAACGGGGCCACCGAGCGTTTCGCCGAACCGGACACCGCCGAGGATCTCGAGTTCATCGCGCTCCAGCGCCATCCGTGGGCCACGACCGTAACCCAGACGGCGACGGGCCAGTTCATCGCCGATTCCCTCTGCGGTGACGCGGATACCCGCCGGGAGGCCCTCGATGACGGCAACGAGACCCGGGCCGTGGGACTCACCGGATGTGATGAAGCGAAGCATGGCAAGAGCGTAGGCGCGTCGATGCAGGATCCGTTCTTCTCATCGCAGGTACCAGTCCGTGATCCCAGTTCCCCAGAGTGTGGCGATGAAGCCACCGACAATCATGAACGGACCGAACGGTATTGCGTCCTTGCGCGAAAGGCGTCGGGTCGCCAACAGAACGATCGAGGTGAGTCCTCCGATCACGAAGCCCAGGACTCCGGCAAGAATCACGGGTCCCCACCCGAAGAATCCGGTCGCCATCCCGATGAGGAATGCCAACTTCACGTCACCGAACCCGAGTCCGCCGCGTGCCACCAAGGCGAGGGCATACATCGCTGCGAAGTATGCGAGTGCACCGAGCCCGGCTCGGAGCACCGAGCCCGAGCCGGCGTCGAGGGCCCAACCTGCCACGAGCAGCACGGCGAACACCACCGTTGCAGGTCCGAGAATGCGGTTCGGGATCAGTTTCGTGTCGATGTCCGTGATGCCGAGGAGCACCATGGTGACCGAGAACACCCCGTATGCGGGCCACAGCCACGGCGATTCGACAAATGTCCCGACGGTGAACAGGACCAGCGGGAGACCCACGAGGACGAATGCGTTCGTGAGTCGTTGTCGATGCCGATTGACAGAACAATGCAGCAGGGTCCATGTGAGAGGTTCGCCGCATGTGGGGCACATCGGTCCCCACCACCGATCCGGATGACCAAGCCGATGGGCATCCGATTCAGCGACGACAAGACGCGCCGCTAGGACACCGGCAACGATCGAACCGAACAACAGGGCTATCCACATGCAGAGCGAGCATACGTGCAACCTCGCGGGACATCGGTATTGCATCGATCGACTGGCTCCACGCGGTCTCCTACGAACGTCGGGCGGCCTCGATGATGACCTGCGTCGGGGCTTCGATTCCCGTGAAGATGGTGAAGGCCTCGATCGCCTGCCCGATCAGCATGTCGAGACCGTCGGCGTGCGGGAGCCCTCGCGCGACTGCCAGAGAGATTCCAGGTGATGGTGATGCACCGTATGTCATGTCGATCAGCCCCGATGCCGCTTCGATGACCGCAGGCGGCAGATGCTCACCGTGCATGCCGAGCGGGGTTGCGTTGACGACGACAGCGCCGGGCACAGGATCACCCCACGGGACGATGTTCCCCGTCACGTTCGTCCTCGCACGGGCGGCGTCAGCAGCACCGGTCGACCTGGCCGAGACGAACAGGTCACGCTGTTCCGTTGCAACCAGTGCAGCTGAAGCCGCACCGCCCGCACCCAACACCAGGACTGGCGCCGCGT